>NZ_JBBEBZ010000019.1:0-7970 GCF_040882075.1 Nitriliruptor sp. | reverse complement strand
TCGTTCTCCGACGGTGACGAGATCGTCATCGAACCCTGGCGCGCTGCCGGTTTCCCGATCATCAAGGACCTGGTCGTCGACCGGGACGCGTTCGACCGGATCATCGAGGCGGGCGGTTACATCAGCGTCGACACCGGGTCGGCCTCCGACGCGAACCTGACCCCGGTCCGCAAGGAGGACGCCGACCTCGCGATGGACGCCGCCGCCTGCATCGCCTGTGGTGCGTGCGTGGCGGCCTGCCCCAACGGGGCGGCGCAGCTGTTCACGTCGGCGAAGATCGCCCACCTCAACCTCCTCCCGCAGGGACAGGCCGAGCGCTTCCAGCGGACCGAGTCGATGGTCGACGTCATGGAGGAGTTCTTCGGCTCCTGCACCAACATGGGCGAGTGCGAGGCGGCGTGCCCGAAGGGCATCTCCATCGACTTCATCGCGATGATGAACAAGGACTACCGCAAGGCCAAGTTCCAGGGCCGTCGCAGCGCCTGACGCCGGGACCCTCGCCTACCGGTAGGCGAGCGGGGGCAGCGGTGCCCCTCCTGGCCTACCGGTAGAGGGCAGAGTTCCGGCGTCCGGGCCGGTGCTCCTAGCCTGCGGGTCTCCCCAGTGACGAGGTGCCACGGATGCCCGACGACAAGATCACCGTGAGCGGGTTCCCGTTCGAGGACGTGTACGGGCCCCAGGACCTCGACGGCTTCGACCCCGCGACCTCGCTCGGTGCGCCGGGTGAGTTCCCCTACACCCGGGGGCCCTACCCGACCATGTACCGCGGCCGTCCCTGGACGATGCGGCAGTACGCCGGGTTCTCCACCGCCGAGGAGTCCAACGAGCGCTACAAGTACCTCCTCGCGCAGGGCACGACCGGCCTGTCGGTCGCCTTCGACCTGCCGACGCAGATGGGGTACGACAGCTCGGCCGAGATCGCTGACGGCGAGGTCGGCAAGGTCGGCGTGGCGATCGACACCGTCGAGGACATGAAGGTCCTGTTCGACGGGATCCCGCTCGACGAGGTCTCGACCTCGATGACCATCAACGCTCCCGCCAGCCTGCTGCTGCTGATGTACCAGATCGCGGGTGAGGAGCAGGGCGTCGAGCCCGCCAAGCTCCGCGGCACGATCCAGAACGACGTGCTCAAGGAGTACATCGCCCGCGGGACCTACATCTTCCCGCCGGCCCCCTCGCTGCGGATCATCTCCGACACCTTCGCCTACTGCGCCGAGACCCTCCCGAGCTTCAACACCATCTCGATCTCGGGCTACCACATGGGTGAGGCCGGGGCGACGCCGGTGCAGGAGGTCGCGTTCACGCTGGCCGACGGCATCGCCTACGTGCAGGCCGCTGTGGATGCCGGTCTCGACGTGGACCGGTTCGCGCCGAGGCTCAGCTTCTTCTTCGTGTCCCGCTCGACCTTCCTCGAGGAGGTCGCCAAGTTCCGCGCGGCACGGCGGATGTGGGCCACGATCATGCGTGACCGCTTCGGGGCGACGGATCCGAAGTCGATGATGCTGCGGTTCCACACCCAGACCGCGGGGGTGCAGCTCACGGCCCAGCAGCCCGAGGTGAACCTCGTCCGGGTCACGGTCCAGGCGCTCGCGGCAGCGCTGGGTGGCACCCAGTCGCTGCACACCAACAGCTTCGACGAGGCCCTGGCCCTGCCGACCGAGAAGTCGGCGCGGCTGGCCCTGCGGACCCAACAGGTGCTCGCCCACGAGACCGACGTGACGGCGTCGGTCGACCCGCTCGCCGGCAGCTACCTGATCGAATCGCTGACCGACACGATCGAGCAGCAGGCCCAGGAGTACCTCGACCGCATCGACGAGATGGGTGGCGCCGTCGCCGCCGTCGAGGAGGGCTACCAGAAGTCCGAGATCGAGCGTGCCGCCTACGAGCTGGCCAAGGCGATCGACTCGGGTGAGCAGGTGGTGGTCGGCGTCAACCGCTACCAGATGGACGAGGACGTCCAGCCCGACCTGCAGCGGGTCGAGGAGTCGATCCGCCAGGGGCAGATCGACGCGATCGACCGCGTGAAGCGTGAGCGTGACCAGGCCGGCGTCGACGCCGCGCTCGACGCGGTCCGCGCCGCCGCCGAGGGACGCGACAACATGCTCCTGCCGATGGGTGACGCTCTGCGCCGACGGGCCACGCTGCAGGAGGTCTGCGACGTGCTCCGTGGCGTGTACGGCGGCTACATCCCGCACGACACGTTCTGACCGACCGCGTCAGGGCGGTCCTCGCCACGTTCCACTCCCGGTTGCGGTCTGATGACTGCAACCGGGGATCGGAGATGTCCGCACGACGCCGGAGGTGACGGGCGGGCCGGCGCTAGCGTCGATGCTGCCCGTTTCCCCGGTACGCAGGATCGTCCGTGACCAGCGACACCCAGCACGCCCGCTCACGCCAGCGCGTGGTCATCCTCGGTGGGGGACCGGCCGGGTACGAGGCCGCGGTGGTCGCAGCCGAGCTGGACGCTGACGTCACGGTGGTGACCGACGAGGGGCTCGGGGGCAACTCCGTGCTCTGGGACTGCGTCCCCTCGAAGGCGCTGATCGTCGCGGCTGAGGCCATGGACTGGGTCCACACCGCCGACGCGATGGGTGTCCACCTCGCATCGGGCCGTCGGCCGGACCGCAACGTCGTCGACTTCCCGAAGGTCGCCGCCGGCGTCCTCGAGCTCGGCGCCAGCCAGTCAGCCGACATCGAGCGCCGCGTCGCTGCCAGTGACGTGACCGTCCTGCGCGGACGGGGTCGACTCCGCGGCCGCCACGAGGTCTCCGTCGAGCTGCAGGAGGGTGGGAGCCCGGTCCTGCCGGCCGACTACGTGCTCATCGGCACCGGCTCGACGGCGCGGGTGCTGCCGTTCTTCGAGCCGGACGGTGAACGCATCCTGGTCGGCCAGCAGATCTACGGGCTGCCCGAGGTGCCCGAACGGCTCATCGTGGTCGGTTCGGGTGCGACCGGCGCCGAGTTCGCCAACGCCTTCACCCGCTTCGGATCGGACGTCACGCTCGTGTCGTCGCGCGACCTCATCCTGCCGACCGAGGACCCGGACGCGGCGCAGGTCATCGAATCCTCCTTCGAGCGCCGGGGCATGACCATCCTCCGTAACGCTCGAGCGGTCGGCTGTGAGCGCCATGGAGACGAGGTCGCGGTCGGGCTGCAGGACGGTGGTGAGGTCGTGGGCAGCCACGTGCTGTTCACGGTCGGCCAGGTGCCGAGCTCCGCCGACCTCGGGCTCGAGTCCATCGGCGTCGAGGTCAACGACTGGGGCGGGATCGACGTCGATGCCGTCGGCCGCACCTCGTGTCGATGGGTCTACGCCGCCGGGGACGTGGTGGGCCGGATGATGCTGGCATCGGTCGCCGCGATGCAGGGTCGGACCGCCATGTGGCACGCCCTCGGCCAGGCGGTCCAGCCGATCCGGTGGGACGCGGTCGCGTCCACCATCTTCACCGACCCCGAGGTCGCCACCGTCGGGTTGTCGTCGGAGGAGGCGGCTCAGGCTGGTGTTCCCGTCGAGACCGCTCGCCTCGACTTCCGGTCGAACCCGCGCGCCAAGATGATCCACGGCACCGACGGGTTCGTGAAGGTCCACGCCCAGGTCGGCTCGGGGACCGTCGTCGGTGGGGTGGTGGTGTCCTCGCGCGCGAGCGACCTCATCCAGCCGCTGGCCGTCGCGGTCCAGAACCGGCTCACCGTCGCACAGGTGGCACAGACGATCACCGTCTACCCCACCATGGCCGGTTCGGTCGCCGAGGCCGCCCGGATGCTGATGACACGGCTCGACGGGTAGGAGGCGCGGTCGCGCAGGGGGGGGGGGGGGGGGGGGCGGGGGGGTTGCGCCGGGCCCCCCCGTTCGAACCCTCGTGGTCAGCGGTAGGCGTTCCCACGCCCGTCGCGATCGGACACCACCGAAGCCACGCACTGACCCTGGTTGCGGAAGCTGGGGTCCTCGAACCCGCGCCACCCTCCGTCCTTGCAGTCATCCTTTGTGATCGGTGCCGACGGCGGCTCCTCGACCTCGCGCACCTTGATCGTGACCGTCCCGCTGTCCGTGCCGCCCCGTCCGTCGTCGACCGTCACCTCGAAGGTGTCGATGCCCGTGAACCCGGCGTTCGGCGTGTAGGTGAACGCGCCGTCGTTGTCGCCGGTGACCGACCCGTTCGCAGGGGCGCCGTAGGTGACAGTGAGCGGGTCGTCGTCCGGGTCGTCGAGGATCAACTGACCGTTGACCGGGGTGTCCTCGTGGGTAGAGAGCTCGAGGTCCTCGACCGTTGGCGGCTGGTTCTCATCCTCACCAGCGAGGTCGAGGCCGACCAGCACAGGGTCGTGGTCCGACGAGCGGAACGCCGAGCTCTCGTAGTACTGGGCTGCGACCTCGGCGGTACGGAAGCGAGAGTTGCCCGACACGCCGCAGCACGACTCGAGGTAGTCGATCGCAGGGACCTCGTCAGCGTTGATGTTCCACGCCGCTGCGCCGGTCACGAACGGCAACAGCTCCTCGTCGGCGAGCGCGTGGTCGAGGTACCCCTGCGTCCCATCGAAGGCGTCCAGCAGGTCGGTGTACCCCGCTTCCCGGAGGGCGACGATCGGGTCCTCCATCGCGTACGCGTTGAGGTCGCCAATGATGAGGTCGCCCGCGGCCGCCTGTTGCGTCGGGTCCGTGTCGAGCCAGTCGGCCAGCGCCTCGGCTGCGGCCGTCCGGGTCGGGTTCCAGAACCCCTGACCGTCACCCTGGTCGTAGTCAGGGTCCTCGGTGTTGTTGAGTCCGCTCTGGCCCTTCGACTTGAGGTGGTTGACGGTGACGGTCACCGACTCGCCGGTCGCGAGTTCCGTGAACGTCTGTGCCAACGCAGGACGGCTGCGCCCGTCGTCGAACCGTGGGTCGGTCTCGCTGTCCAGGACGGCGTAGTCCCCGCTCAGCTCGACGGTGCTGGGCTTGTAGATGTAGGCGAGCTTGATCGCGTCGGTCCCGATGACCCCGGTGTCGAGGTAGTCGTAGACCTCGTCGCGGAGCTCGTCGTTGACCGCTTCGACCAGCGCGGCGGCCGCCTGGCGGTCACCCGCATCGTTCTCGATCTCCACGAGACCCACGATGTCGGCGTCCATGCGGATGAGCGCATCGACGATCTTCTCGGTCTGCCGCCGGAACTCGGACGGCGTGACCGCGCCACGAGCGTTCGGGAAGCCCTGTGCCGTCGCCAGGTCGTCCTCGACGAAGTAGCCGTCGCCGTTGAAGTAGTTCAGGACGTTGAAGCTGGCGACGGTCAGCGACCCTCCGGCAGTAGGCGGCGTCTGCGGACGCGGACGGGTGCGGTTCGCCTGGAACTCGTCGGACAGTTCGTCGATGTCGACCGGCTGCAGACGCCAGTTGCTGAACGAGTAGTGCAGCACGAACGTCTGGTCGATCAGCTGATCGCCGATGCGCAGGGTGTCCCCGGGCTCCAGGTACGGCAGGGGCGGCGTGCCATCCGGACCGGGCCGGTTGATGTTCTGCCCGGTCCAGCCGGCGGAGAGGAGGATGTTGTTCGCGGCGTTGAAGTCGAACAGGTCGGTGTAGGCGCTCGAACCGGGCTCGACGACGTTGGTCGGGTTCTGGAAGACGCCGGCCGATGACAACCGGACCTGCCCGAACCTCTCGAGCTCGAAGAACTCGACGAGCGTCAGTTCTGGGTGGGTGACCCGCATCGACTCGAGCGGCTCGAGGACCTCGGCACGGTCAGATGGTGCGACCGGGAGGGGCAGCTCTGTCGGTGCCGGCAGCGTCGTGTCCAGACCGTCCACGTCGCAGCTGCGGAAGGTGTTGGACGAGATCCGGGTCACGTCGAAGCCCTCACCCGCCGTGCCCGCGACGTAGACGAGGTCGCCGACCTCGGAGGCGTACACGCCGTCGAAGTCGAAAACGAACAGGCCCTCGGAGGTCTGCGGGTCACCGTCGCGGTCGGCCTCGACCGCCTCGATGAAGAACCCGCGCAGGCCGTGGTTGTTGGGCAGGCCGGTAGAGCCGCCCGAGGGGAACGCGGCGGTCACGACCCCACGGATCACGACAAACTCGCCTTCGATCGGGGTTGAGGGACCTGAACCTTGGATCTCGTTGATGACCGTCAGCTCCGCCGGATCGACCTCGCACACATCATCGGGGACGGCGAGGAACACCGTGATGGTCGCCGTGCAGCTCGCGGTCTGCGGGGTCTCGTCGTCGTTGCTGAATGTCACCTGGACCGGGTAGTCGCGCGCACCGAGGGTGTCATCGGCGGCGAGTTCGACCGTGAAGGTGCCACCGACGTTGCCGGCGGGGTCCGGGTCGGTCAGGGAGATGCCGTCCGTGGCGCCGGCGGTGATAGCGGCGTCGGTCACGGTGCCGTCCGCGTCGCTCGCCGTCAGTGTCACGCTGCCGCCTTCGCTTCGGGCGAGCGTCATGTCGTCACACACCGGGACGATCGGCTCGCCGTCCTCGCCACCACCGGTGGTGCAGGGGGTGAGGGGGGCGGTGGTGTTCTCGGGCTCGGGCGGGCTGATGATGGAGAAGGTGTCGCCGCAGCGGTCCTCGTCGCGCAGGGCTGACTGGTTGTTGCTGAGGTTGGTCGTCCCGGTGATGGCGATCTCGGCGCAGCCCGTGGAGCTGTAGCCGACCGCATCTACGACCGTGTCGCCCGTGGGGCAGGTGTTTGAGGGCAACGCGGTGGTGGAGGAGACCAGCGCGACCTTCGCGTTGCCTGCCGCCATAGCCGTGGTGCCGACCACGTCGGGTGTGGGCAGGTCCTCGGCGCTGGTGTTGGCGCCCGAGGCCATCTGGATCAGGAAGCGCTGACCGGGAGCGATCGACCCGGTCAGGGCCGTCGGGTTCCAGCCGGTCCCGGCCTGCGACGCGTACTGGACCGACCAGCCGGTCAGATCCTGAGCCGCGTCCCCTGGTTGAACAGCTCCACGAAGTCGTTGCGGTAGAAGGCACCGGAGTTACCGCCACCGCCGTACACCTGACTGATCACGACCGAGCCACCTCCCGGATCCTGGGCCGCGGCGGGGAGGGCGAGCGCTGGCAGGAGGGCCGCGACGAGCGCGACGAGCACGGCGAGCCCGGGGGTGCGGCGAGGAGACATCGAGGACCTCGTGGTGGCGAGAGGGCCACCCGGGACGAACGTCCCGGTCATGGCTGGACCGCGTGACCCAACCAGACCACGTGCTCTGCGTCGTCACCTGGTCAGAGATGACCACGTCGAGGTGCGCTGGCCGGACGAACGGCCCAACCGGACGCCGGCGGCGCGTGCCGCTGCGCGCGGTCCCGGGCGAGGGCCGCGCTCCCGACGGCGGGCCGACGCCCGCCGGTGTCAGGCTGTCAGGCGTCCTCGATGCGGGCGAGCACCGATCCGGACTCGACCACCCCGCCCGGAGCCGCACCGAGCGAGGTCACCACGCCGTCGCGGTGCGCGGTGATGGTGTTCTCCATCTTCATCGCCTCGAGCACGCAGACGAGGTCGCCGGCCGCCACCGTGGCGCCCGCCTCGACGGCGTACTTGACGACCGTGCCCTGCATCGGCGCGACGAGGTCCTCGGACGACGCTGCGGCTGCAGCGCCACCACCCTTCGAGCCGCGCGAACGTCGTGGGCCTGCCGGCTTCCCGCCGCCGCCTCCGCCCGTGGCGAGCTCGCCGTAGACCTTGACGTCGAGCCGGCGTCCGCCGACCTCGACGGTGATCTCGCGCGACGGTTCGTCGCCGCCTCCGCCGGTGGCCGGAGCGCCCTGCGGCTGCAGCGAGGACAGGTCCCACTCGGTCTCGACCGACACCGTCGAGTGCTCGCCGGCCGCGAACTGTTCGTTGGTCATCGCCAGCTTGTGGAACGGCACCGTCGTCGGGATGCCCTCGAGCACGAGCTCGTCGAGCGCGCGGGACATGCGGGCGCGGGCCCCGTCGCGGTCCTCGGCCCAGACGATCAGCTTGCCGATCATCGAGTCGTAGTCGCGCGGCACCTCGTAG
>NZ_JBBEBZ010000018.1:0-1377 GCF_040882075.1 Nitriliruptor sp. | reverse complement strand
CCGGTAGGCTCCCCACCGTCGCACCCTCGAGGCCCCGCCTCCTGGACGACCGCCGCAGCACGTACCTCGCCGCGGCGCTGACCCTCCGGTTCGTCCTCCGCCCCACCGTCCGCCCCGTCATCTCGGGACCAGGATCGTGCGGGTACGGGACGAGGCCGCCACCCCGCTGGCGCACGTCGCCGTGCCCGCACCCACACACCAGGAGCCACCCCGTGGCCGTCAAGCTCCGTCTCCGCCGTGAAGGCACCAAGAAGCGCCCCCACTACCGCATCGTCGCCGCCGACACGCGTTCGCCGCGTGACGGCCGGTTCATCGAGATCCTCGGTGAGTACCACCCCCTCGACGACCCCTCGACGATCATCGTCGACGACGAGCGCGCCCTCCACTGGCTGCAGCACGGCGCCCAGCCGACCGAGGCCGTCACCAAGATCCTGCGCATCTCGGGGGTCTGGGAGCAGTTCAAGCCGGGCGACAAGCCGCAGCGTGACCGCGCCGCCGACGGCGACAAGAAGCGCATGAACAAGAAGGCCAAGGCGCGCGCCGAGGCGGAGGCGGACGCGTGAGGTCCGAAGCCGTCCTCGAGTTCGTCGCCAAGCAGCTCGTCGACCACCCCTCGGACGTGCGCATCGAGGTGTCCGAGGACGACCGCGAGGTCGTGCTCGAGCTCCACGTCCACGACGAGGACCTCGGCAAGGTCATCGGCAAGCGTGGCCGCACCGCCAAGGCGCTGCGCACGCTGGTCAAGGCCGCCGGTGCCCTCGACGACGAGAACGTGACCGTCGAGATCGTGGACTGACCGTGTCCGCCCTGGTCGTCATCGGGCGCGTGATCAAGGCGCACGGGATCCGCGGTGAGGTCGTCGTCGACGTCCTCTCCGACGTCCCCGGCCGTTTCGACGCCGGCGGCACGGTCACCCTCGGAGGCACTCCAACGGTCATCGCCAGCAGCCGTCCCCACCAGGGTCGGCTGCTGGTCCGTTTCGAGGGGGTCGCGGACCGCAACGCCGCCGAGCTCCTGCGTGGCCGCACCATCGAGGGCCCTCCTGGGGACCTGACCGACTCCGAGGCGTACTACGTCCACGAGCTGGTCGGCATGGCCGTCGTCACCGTCGACGGTGATCACCTCGGCGACGTGTCCGGCCACATCGAGCTGCCCGGCGCTGCCGGCTACGACCTGCTCGAGGTCACCCGGGAGGACGGCAGCACCTGGTTGCTGCCCGCCTCGGACGAGCTCGTCGAGGTCGGCGAGCTGCCGGACGGCACCGAGCTGCTGGTGGTCGTCGACCCCCCCGAGGGGCTGATCGACGGCGAACCCGATGTGGTGCGCTCGCCCGGCGAGGTCGCGCCCGGCGAGGTCGCGCCCGGCGAGGTCGCGCCC
>NZ_JBBEBZ010000017.1:0-8046 GCF_040882075.1 Nitriliruptor sp. | reverse complement strand
CTGGCGCCACACGAGCACCCCGGTGGGTCGGGCGCACCGATCGGATGGGCTCCGGACGTCCGAGGGGCCGACCGGGCGATAACCGCTGTTGTCGGTAGCCACAACGCCCCCGCTACGGGGCATCGCCCGCTGAGCCGGGCGCGGCTCAGGTCGCGGTAGCGGCAGGACCGTCGAGTCCGATGCCACCGACGAGACGGAGCTCGGTGCGGTCGCCCATCCCGGCGATCAGCGGCCGGGCCCGCCCGATGACGTCCTGCACGCCAGCGAGGTGCAGCGACGCCTCGTGGGCGTCCTGGTCTCGCCACACCTCGACGATCCACACCGCGTCGGGATCGTCCTGGCTGCGGTTGACCAAATACAGGCGGCACCCGTCCGCTGGCGCCACGGCGTCCGCTGCTTCGAGCAGCAGCGCCTCCAACCGATCGCCGTCCCCGGGCGTGGCTCGGATGCTGCCGCAGAGCGTGTAACCAGCCATGGTCGATCCTCCGTCGAGTGGGTCAGGCGGACTTCGGGGGCGCTTCCTTGCGCAGGACCGACAGCTCCTTCTCGAAGTCCTCTGCGCCCTGGAAGTCCTTGTAGACGCTGGCGAACCGGACGTAGGCGACCTGGTCGAGCTCGCGGAGCTGCACGAGCACCTGCAGCCCGACCTGTTCTGAGGTGACCTCGCGGACGCCGAGGTCGCGGAGGGCGGCCTCGACGGCGGCGCTCGCTCGTTCGAGCTCGGCTGCCGGTACGCGGCTCTTGGCCGCCCGGCTCATCCCTTCGAGCACCTTCGGGCGGGAGAAGGGCATCACGGTGCCCGACCGCTTGCGGACCAGCAGCTCCGGCCGCTCGATCCGCTCGAAGGTCGTGAAGCGGTGGCTGCAGGAACGGCACTCGCGCCGCCGTCGGATCGCGTCGCCGACGGGCACCGGGCGTGAATCGACCACCCGGTCGTCGTCCACACCGCAGACGGGACAGCGCACCGCCCGACCTTCCGTACCGAGTTCGCCAGCCCCGGGGACCCGGGCGCCGGTCCGGCCGCCCTCGTCGGCCGTTCGCTCGGCAACCTACGACCCGTCCGGGCCCGAGGCGAGCACCCTCGGGCGGCCCGGTAGCGTGCCGCACCGTGACGACCTGGATACCCGCGGGGCCGCCCGCGCTCGGAGCCGCCGTCGGGGCGGACGCCACCCCCGAGGGTGGCTGGCTCGTGCGCCCGTTCCGGGCCGGACCGGGCCTCGACGGACCCCCGGGCATCCTCCAGGGTGGGCTGGCAGCGACCCTGCCATCGGTCGTCGCGCGGTTGAGCGATCCGTTCGGGGCACCGCTCACGTCGGTGACCGCCCGGCTCCACGCTCCCACCCCGCTCGAACGGGAGCTGCGGTTCGCCCTGCGACCTGCCGACGGCGTCGCCCGCCACGAGGTCCAGCTCCGAGACGGCGACCAGCTCCTGGTGTCCGCCACCGTCGAGCTCGCCGGCCGCGACCGGGCCCCCGCGGTACCCGACCTCGTCGAGCTCGCGCTCGGCGAGCTGCCGCCGCAGCAGCACCAGCGCACCTACCCCCGGTGCTTCGTCTGCGGACCGGACAGCCCCCACCCGCACGCGCTCCGGTGCACCTACGGCCACGTGCGCGACGACGCGGTCGCCCTGCCGTGGCTGGCCGAGGAGGACCTCGCCACCGCCCCCGACCCTCGCCGTCGGCACGACGAGGGTCCCGGCACGATCGACCCGGTGGTCGTCGGCGCGGCCCTCGACTGCCCCGGCGTGTGGGCCGCGACACCGGCGTTGACCGGAGCCGGCTACGCGGGCTGCCTGCTGGCCGGCATGGAGGTCCGCTGGTACCGCGACGCGCCGGCCTACGAACCGCTGCGGCTCGTGGCCCGACACGACGAGCTCGATGGCCGCAAGGTCCGGGTCCGCACGGCCCTCATCGACGAGGACGGTCTCGTCCACGCGGTCGCGTCGGCGTTGCACATCGCCGTCGCCGAGGTGCCCTCGCTGCCCTGAGGGTTCAGCGTTGGTCGTCGCGGCGTTCGACCAGCAGCCGCCGCCCGTCGACACCGGTGGTGGTGTCCCACTCGTCCACGGCCTCCAGACGGCCATCACGACGGCGCTGCATCCGGGCGCGTCCGTGCCCGACGATCTGCTGCGGCTGCGCAGCGCCCTTCTCGTCGACCAGGTGGACGAAGTGGTAGACGAGCACGTCGCCGACGAGGAGCCCGGCCAGCTCGCCCTCGCTGATCTCGTGTCCGTCGTAGCGGGCGATGATCCTGCGGCTCTCCTGGAGGAACTTGACCAGGACCCCGTGGGAGGGCGGCCCTTCGATGGTCTCCTCGACCGCGAAGGTCAACCCGTGCAGGTCGTAGCCCTTCTCGTCGCCGCGGTGGCGGCCGGCCTCCCAGTCGGTGCGTGTGAGCGCGTAGCCCCACTCCGAGGCGAGCGCACCGTCGGTCTGCTGGAAGGAGTCGCGGTAGCGGGCCTCCATGCGGAAACCGGCGGCGTTGAACGCTCGCTGCATCGGCACGTTGTGCTCGTGCGCGCGTCCGGCCAGACGGACCAGGTGCGGGTTGGCCGCGAAGTGGTGGTCGGCGAGCTGACGCAGCACCTCACGACCGACGCCACGACCGCGTCGGGGCGCGGCGATGCGGATCTCCATCCGTGCGTCGGCCTCCGCCAGGCCCGTGACGAGCGCGAACCCACCGGGGTCACCGTCGACCACGATGGCCCACGCGAAGCGGTCGTCGGACGTCCAGACACCCTCGTCGATCTCGGCGGCGAGCTTCTCGCTGTCCCAGCCGTGATCGCGGGCGTACGCGGACGTCGCGGAGGCGTCGAGCTCGACGGCCCACGCCGCGTCCTCGGAGGTGAGGACGCGCAGGTGCACCTCGTGACGTGCAGGCACGGCAGATCCCCTCAGTGTCCGGCAGTGTCCGGACTCGCACAGTCTGCCTGACGGCTGCGACACGTGCTGACCCGGCTCACCGTCCGACAGCGGGAACCTGTCGGTCATCGCAGCCGTACGCTGCCAACCACACGTCGGGCCACACCACCGAGGAGCATCCGTGACCACCGAACTCGTCGGATGGAGCGCGAGCGACCTCGCCGATGCGGTGCGTTCGGGACGGGCCAGTGCGGTCGACGTCGTGCGCGCTCACCTCGACCAGCTCGCCGAGGTCGAGCACCGGCTCGGCGCCTACGTGACGGTCCTCCGACGTGAGGCGATGGCGGCCGCCGAAGCCGTCGACGCCTCCGACGGTCGCGGGTCGCTGCCGCTGGCCGGTGTCCCGGTCGCCATCAAGGACGTGGTGGCCGTCGCTGGCCAGCCCACGCGCCACGGCTCGCTGGCCACCTCTCCCGAGCCGGCGACGGCCGACGACGAGGTCGTGGCGCGGTGGCGCGCGGCTGGTGCGGTCGTCATCGGCATCACCCGGTGCCCCGAGCTGTCGCTGTGGGGCACCTCCGATGACCCGGACGGCACCGCCGTCTCCCCGTGGCAGCCGACCCGCACGGCCGGTGGGTCCTCGGGTGGGTCCGGTGCGGCCGTGGCTGCTGGCACCGTCGCGTTGGCGCTCGGTACCGACGGGCTCGGATCCGTGCGTATCCCGTCGGCCTGCTGCGGGCTGTTCGGTATCAAGCCGGGCGGTGACCTCGCCGTGGAGCGGTACGCCGACGGGCTCCCGTACTGGTTCGGGATGTCGCACTACGGGCCGCTCGCGACCAGCGTGGCGGACGCGGCCTTCGGCCTGGCGACCATGGTCGACCGTCCGGAGTTGGCGACGGTCGCGCCGCCGCGCCGACGGCTGCGCGTGGCGGTGTCCTGGGCACCTCCTGCCCCTGGCGTGGTGGTGACGCGACCGTGGATCGACGCAGCGGCCGAGGCCGGCCGGGTGTTGCGTCACGTCGGTCACGACATCGCCCACGACGATCCGCCGTACGAGCCGGCGACGGTCGGCGCGGCGGTGCTGCGGTGGACCCAGGCCGCACATCAGGACCTCGAGCGGCTGGTGGTGGCACCTGAGCGTCTCCAGCCGCGGACCCTCGCCCACGCACGGGCGGGGGAGCGCACGGCCCACAGCCTCCCGGTCGACGAGTCGCAGGCGCTCCGGTGGCGTGAACGCGTCGATCCGTTCCTCGAGCGCTACGACGTCCTCATCACCCCGATGTTCGCCAAGGTCCAGCCGAAGGCGGCGGACTGGCACCGCAGAGGCTGGCTGCAGAACGTCACCGCGAACCTCGCCGCCTACCCGTTCGCTGCCCCGTGGAACCTCGCTGACGTCCCGGCCGCCAGCGTCCCGATCGGATCGCACGGCGGTGCACCGTTAGCCGTCCAGATCGTCGGTCGGCGGGGCGGGGAGGCGATGGTCCTGGCGGTGGCTGCCGAGCTCGAGCGATCGGCGCCGTGGGTCCGGCACCCACCGGGCTGGGGTGTCGCCGGCACCTCGTGATGGCGGCTCCTGGGGATCCTCGGCGAGCAGGTCGAGCACGTCCGATCGCGAGAGCCGTCAGCGCTGTTCGCGGCGGCGTTCGAGCACCGTCGGCTGCGGGCTGGTGTGGCCGACGGGTTCCGGTCCGAGCGGTTCGCCACCGCCCGCGGTGATGTCGCCGGCGTAGCGTTCGCTGCGCAACCGCAGCTCGTTGGCGACCGACGAGGCGGTGGCGGACAGCGGGACGGCGAGGAAGGCGCCGGGGAGCCCGGCGAGCACCGCGCCGGCGGTGATCGCCAGCAGGACCACCACCGGGTGGAGCGCGACGGCGCGTCGGAGCAGGACCGGCTGCAGGACCTGTCCCTCCACCTGCTGGACGCCGACCACCACGAGCAACACGAACAGCGCGGTCAGCGGTCCTCCCGCCGCCAGTGCGACGAGGACGGCGACCAGGCCGCTGACGAACGCGCCGATGACGGGCACGAACGCGCCGAAGAAGACCAGCAGGGCGAGCGGGAGCACCAACGGCACCCGCAGGAGCGCGAGTCCGATCCCGATGAGCACGGCGTCGACGGTGGCGATGAACACCGTCCCGCGGATGAACGCCGACAGGGCGAGCCACGCGCGCCGGCCGGTCGCGCGCACCACGTCGCGGTAGGGGGCTGGGGTCCGCGCCAGACCCCAGGCGACGATCTGTCCGCCGTCCTTGACCAGGAAGAACAGCACGACGAGCGAGAGCACCAACCCGGTGACGAGCTCGACGAGGAGGATGGCACCCGCCGCGACCTGGCCGGCGATCTCGCCCTGCTCCTCGGCGCCGCCCGCACGTTGCGTGAGCTGCTGGAAGAAGTCGGCGATCTTGTCACGGTCGTAGTCGAGCGGGCTGGCCTCGACCGCGCGGATGAAACGGTTCGCGCCGTCGCGGACCGTCGGCACGAGCGCTTCGACCTGTTCGGAGAAGGCCGGGACGAGGGCGGCGATGATGCCGCCGACCACCGCGAGCCCACCGACGACCACGATCCCGGCGGCCAGCCCTCGAGGAGCTCCGCGGGCCTCGAGCCACCGTGCCGGCGGCACACACAGCGTCGCCAGGAGGATCGCGATGAACACCGGCAGGGTGACGAGAGCGAGCCTGCGCGCGAGGAGGAGCAGCGCGGTGGCGACCACGAGCACGAGCAGCAACCGCCAGGCCCACGCCGCGGCGGTGGCCAGCCACGAGGGCACGCGCTCCACCTCGGGGGTCCGGGCGTTCGCTGACCACCAGCCCCACCGTCGTTCGCCCCGTCGACGCTCGGGCCCTTGCTCCGCTCCGTGCAGCCGTCCTTGGTCGCCCACCTCGCGTCCTCCGCGCTCAGTCCTGCTCGCCGACGGGCTCGCTCGCGGGCCCCAGCGGTTCGGGACCGCCCTCCTCGATCTCGCCGTCGCCAGCCTCGTGGCGCAGGCGCAGCTCGTTGCCGACGGCTGACAGCACGGCCGCGACGGGGACGGCGAGGAAGGCGCCGACGATGCCGGCGAGGACACCTCCGGCGGTCAACGCCGTCAGCACGATCACCGGGTGGAGCGCGACGGCGCGACGCATGATGGTCGGCTGCAGGACGTTGCCCTCGACCTGCTGCACGCCGAAGACGATGGCGAGCACGATGAGCGCCTTCACGAAGCCACCTGAGGCGAGTGCCACGAGCACGGCGACGAGGCCGCTGATGAACGCGCCGATGACGGGGATGAACGCGCCGAGGAACACCAGGAGGGCGAGGGGCAGCACGAGCGGGACACCGACGATGGCGAGCCCGATACCGATCGCGATGGCGTCGATGAGCGCGATGGTGGCGGTACCGCGCACGAAGCCCGCGAGGGCGCTCCAGGCGCGGTGGCCGACCGCCCGGACCACGTTCCGGTGGTCGTCGGGGGTGCGGGCGATGAACCAGTCGACGATCGACTCGCCGTCCTTGACGAAGAAGAACAGCAGCACGATGGCGAGGGCGAGGGCGGCGATGCTCTGGAGGATGACGACCAGGCCGCTGGCGACCTGGCCGGCGATCTCGCCTCCCGAGCCCTCGGCCTGCTCGGTGAACCTCGAGACGAGGTCCATCACCTCCTGGCGGTCGTAGTCGAGGGGGCCCTCCTCGAGCCACACGAAGACCTGGTCGATGGCCTCGGCGATCGTCGGCTGCAGCTCCTGGACCTGCGAGACGAACGCCGGGGTGAGCGCGGCGATGAGGCCGCCGATCGCGACCAACCCGCCGATGACCACGATCGCGGCCGCTGCGCCCGCGGGGATGCCGCGCTGCTGGAGGGCCCGCGTCGGCGGGACGCAGAGGGTGGCGAGGATCAGCGCGACGATGATGGGGATGGTCACGAGCGCGAGGCGGCCGAACACGTAGAGCAGGGCGCCCGCTCCGATGATCAGGACCAGCAGCCGCC
This sequence comes from Nitriliruptor sp., assembly GCF_040882075.1. Classification (NCBI taxonomy): domain Bacteria; kingdom Bacillati; phylum Actinomycetota; class Nitriliruptoria; order Nitriliruptorales; family Nitriliruptoraceae; genus Nitriliruptor; species Nitriliruptor sp. The sequence goes on along the minus strand of NZ_JBBEBZ010000017.1, from coordinate 1,221 downwards.
AGGTCCACGCGGCGGCGGTCGCCAACCACGAGGAAACCCGCGCGAGTTCGCCGCGTCCGGCGGCCGCCCTGTCACCTGCGGCGCTCGCCCCGCTACTGGGCTCATCGATCACGTGCACGCTCCTGTGAGGCGGCAGCGTCGGCCGCGCGGGCTGAGGCTAGGGCACCGAGCCCCGTGGACCGAGGTAGCGGTCCGGGTGATCGACCCACCTGCCTGTCCGCGAGCTGCATCGCGGCCCCGCAGCGCCGCTCCCCGAACGCGGTCGGGCGCTCCGCGCGCTGGTTGCAACCTGCGAGCAGTTGATAGCGCTGTGGAGAAGGCCCCACAGGTTGTGGATGGAGCCGTGCACGACCGGTGGACGGCACCCCTGACCACCACATGTGGTGGTCCAAGGGCGTTCATCCCCCTACGGGTTGTGCATCGACGTCGCTCGACGCGCGATCAGGTGCTTGCGAAGGTCCGACGCGTCCGGTTGAGTCGGTCGTCGGACGACACGCGTGTAGTTCCACCGCTGGGACCGCCACCGCCGGGTCGATCTGGACCAGCACCACGCGTCCCGGCTCGCGGAACACGGCCCGGGACGCCGCCGAGGAAGCGCCCGAGCAGCACGCCGAGCACGACGCGATGAACAGGAGCCACAGGGATGGCGGACACGACCCGCAAGGCAGCAGACGAGATCGCCGCGACCGGCAGCACCGCCGTCAAGGTGACCGGCAAGAAGCCCGGCCTGGCCTTCCAGCGCTACTTCACCCGCCCCGACGTGCACCCCTACGACGGGCTCGAGTGGGAGCTGCGGGACGCGGTGCTGACCAACTGGCGCGACCAGACCGTCTCGTTCGAGCAGCGCGGTGTCGAGTTCCCCTCGTCCTGGTCGATGATGGCGACCCAGATCGTGTCGCAGAAGTACTTCCGCGGCACGCTCGGCACGCCGGAACGTGAGTCGTCGGTCAAGCAGATGATCGACCGGGTCGCCGACACCATCACCGGGTGGGGTCTCGAGGGTGGCTACTTCACCGGCGAGGACTCCGCTGAGGTCTTCCGCGCCGAGCTCAAGCACCTGCTCGTCCACCAGAAGGCCGCGTTCAACAGCCCGGTCTGGTTCAACGTCGGCGTCGAGGACGAGCCGCAGTGCTCGGCCTGCTTCATCCTCCAGGTCGAGGACAAGATGTCCTCCATCCTCAACTGGTACGTCGAGGAGGGGACGATCTTCAAGGGCGGCTC
>NZ_JBBEBZ010000016.1:0-8132 GCF_040882075.1 Nitriliruptor sp. | reverse complement strand
AACCTGCGTGCCCGCCGCCGTCTGGCCGACGCCGGCCTGCTCACGGGCCCCACCCTCCAGACCGCCGACGGCACGCCGTTCCGGGTCGGTGACCGGATCGTCTGCCTGAAAAACCGCCCCCGCCTCGGGGTCGTCAACGGCACCCGTGCCACCATCACCGGCATCGACCCCGACAACCGCACGATCACCGCCGTCGACGACCACGGCACCCCGCTGCGGCTGCCGTCCGACTACCTCGACGCCGGACACCTCATCCACGGCTACGCCATCACCGGCCACAACCCAAGGGCTGACTGTCCATCACACCTACACCCTCGGCTCGCCCGATCTCTACCGCGAATGGGGCTACGTCGCGCTGTCCCGCGGCCGCCACACCAACCGCCTCTACCTCACCGACACCACCGACCTCGACGACCAGCTGCGCCAGCACCACCACGAGCCAGCCGACGACCCCCACCGACGGCTCACCGCAGCCCTCAACCGCAGCCGCGCGCACACCCCCGTCGCGGACGTCGCCGACCTCGGCACCCGCATCCGCCGCCTCGAACAGCACCTACACCGGCCCGACATCCGACATGCGCTCGATCTCGACGCCCACCGTCAGCAACTCGCCGACCGTCGAGACCAGCAACGTCGGCTCGCCGACGCCACCCGCCGCCAGCTCGACGAACTGCCCGCCACCCCACTCCCGCGCCACCGTCGCCAACGACAGCAACTCGTCGCTCAGCACGACACCGCACAACGTCATGCCGGCGAGCTCGACCAGGCCATCGCCGCCGCCGACGAGCAGCTCGCCCGGCTGCCCGACCCCACCCTCATCGGGCGCGAACGAGCCCGGCTGGTCGCCCTCAACAGCGAGCTACGCGACGAGGCCGCGCGAGCCGTCGCCAGCTACCGCCGCCGTCCACCCGCCTGGCTGGTCGACGCGCTCGGTCCTCCACCCACCGACCCCACCATCCACCCACACTGGACCGCCGCCGCTGAGGCCATCGTGCGTCACCGACGGCGCTGGAACATCACCCACCCGACGCGGGCGCTCGGCGCTCGCCCTACGAGCCCTACCCAGTCCGACGAGCAGCGGCAGCTCACCCGCAACATCAACGACCTGCGAACCGCGATCGCCAACGACGAACGACGACAACGGACGAGCCAGCGCGTTCTCACCCGATAACGATCCACAGCACGTCGTCGCACCCGGGCGGTAGACCGTCTCAAGCTGCGCGACAGTCTCACGACGGACAGGAGGAACGATGAACGGTGTCTAAAAGTATTCGACCAAGGCCGGCGATCGCTGGCGCATCGTCTACGACAGCCCGCCCGTCGCTGATCCCGAAACGGTGAGGTCAAGCGGCGGCAGACGCAACGGCGCGGGTTCACCCGCGAGAAGGATGCCAAGCAGGCGTTGCGCGAGGTCCTCGGTGATGTGGATGACGGCAGCTACATCGACCCGGACCGGATCACCCTTGTCGCCTACCTGACCGACGAATGGCTGCCCTCTATCAAGCCGCGTTCAGCCGACGCGGCACGGCGCCATCGGGGCACGGTGTCCGTGGCGACCCACGCGCTCTACAGCGGCGACGTCCGGCGGTACGTGGTGCCACACCTCGGCGCCACACGCCTACAGGCGCTCACCCCCGCCGACCTGGATGGTCTGTACGACCACCCGGAACGCCGCGGTGGTCAGAACGGCGCCCCACTATCGGCGAAGTCGGTCGCGCGGATCGCGGGGATGCTCCACAAGGCGCTGTCCGATGCCGTCAAGAAGCACGGCAGGCTCAAGCGCAACCCCGCCGACGCCGTGTCGCCGCCGACAGCCGACGAAGCCGAGAGCGACTGGTGGTCCGTCGAGGAGCTGCGGACGTTCCTCCGCCATGTCGCCGGCGACGACCTGTACGCCGCATGGCTGCTGTTCGCCACCACCGGCGCCCGGCTCGGCGAGGTCGCGGGACTGACCTGGGACGACCTCGACCTCGACACAGGCTGGGTCCGGGTCGACTGGACCCTCGGCATCGTCGACCAGAAGGTGACCTGGAAGCCACGCCCCAAGTCCAAGGCCGGTGAGCGCAAGATGGCGCTGGACCCGGCGACCGTGCAGGCACTGAAAGATCATCGCAAGCGGCAGCTCGAAACACGGATGCTCGCCGGACCCGCGTGGCAGGACACATTCACCGACTGGCAGGGCCTGCGCCGGTCCGGGCTGCTGTGGACCTACGAAGACGGAACCCCGATCAGGCCCGGCACGTTCTACGAGCGGTTCGTCCACCGGGCGGCGATGGCCCGCCTGCCACACATCCCGCTGCACGCGGTCCGCCACTCCTACGCATCGGCCGCGCTGGCGTCGGCGACCGGCTGGCACGATGTCAAGGTCATCTCGCAGCGGCTCGGTCACGCCAACGTCGCCATCACCCTGGACACCTACGCCCACGTCCTCCCCGCAGCCGACGAAACCATCGCGCACACCCTCGCCAACGTGATCCTCAACGGCGACCGACCACGCTGACGATCCCGCGCGGCCCCGGTTCTCACCGACCGCTGGAAGGCTCAGCCCTCCAGCCGCGAGCGCACGACGGCAGGGTCACGCCGGTAATGCGTCACCGCGATGACCCGCACGAGGTCCGCGTCGTCATCGAGCACGAACCAGACGAAGTACGGGAACACCCGGAGTGCCGCCCGACGAACCTCGCGGTGGACGGTGCGAAACAGACGCGGCGACTCTGCGCTGCGAGTCACGGCGGCCGCCAGCTCGTCGAGGAACCGACCGATCTGTTCGGGTGCACGACCGGCATACCAGTCGACCGCATCGGTGATGTCCTGCTCGGCGGCAGGGCGGATGATGACCCGACGTGTCACCGAAAGCGGCTGCGCAATTCGGCCTCTACCTCGCCCCACGAACGTCCAGCGTCCGGATCGTTGCGCAGGTCCGCGAGCCGGTCATCCAGCAGATCGCGCTCAGCCTGGGTGACCTCCAGCTCATCGACCTCGATCGACTGCCAGAGCTGACCGATGAGCTCAAGCCGGTCGGCCTGGCTCAACCGGCTCACCCGATCGCGGAGCGCCTGATCAACCATGCCAGCCATTCTACCCGCGCACGTGCGCCGCGTCCCAGCCTCCAGGACCCCGCTGCGGGGGCCGGCCCAGCCCACGTCGCACACCGTCGTGAACCCGTCATCCTCACGGCGAGCGATCAGCGTGAGCGATCCGTTTTGTTGTCAAATTGTTGCCACGAGCGGTGCTCAGCGTGCCAAGTCCCCCGTAGACGCCCGCCCGAATATCGGTGTTTTGGCAAGTACCCCCGGTAGGAATCGAACCTACGCTTCTGGCTCCGGAGGCCAGTGCTCTATCCACTGAGCTACGGGGGCGTGGGGGCGTGCTCGTGGCGCGGCCCGACGGTCGAGAACCGTACCAGTCGCCGACGCCCGCTCGGAGCGCCGCCGGGTGAGCACGACGCGGCTAGCGTCGTCGCACCTCCCCGTCATCGCCCCAGAGGAACCGCCCCGTGGTCCGCGTCCTCGCCGTCGATGACGACCCGATCATCCTGCGGCTGCTGCAGCTCAACCTCGAGCTCGAGGGTCACGAGGTCATCACGGCAGCCGATGGTGAAGCGGGTCTCGCTGCGGTCCGTGACGAGCGTCCGCAGGTGGTCCTCCTCGACGTGATGATGCCGAGGATGGACGGGTTCGAGGTCTGCGCTGCCGTCCGCGCTGACGACGATCCCGACGTCGCGGCGACGCCGATCGTGATCCTGTCAGCCAAGGCCCAGGAGGCGGACGTCAACGCCGGCTTGGGCGCCGGAGCGGACGCGTACGTCACGAAGCCGTTCGACCCGCTCGAGCTCATCGACCTGGTGGTCCGGCTGGCCGGGGACGCCTGACCCACCGGCCCGGCGTGGGCCGGTGCGGCGAGGGCCGTACGCTCCGCGGTCCCGCCACCTGCCACCTCGACGTCGCCGGAGCTCCCGTGGCCCGCCCAGAGCTGCACGATCCCGTCCTGGCCGACCTCGCCGCCCGCATCCGGGCCGCCCTGGTCGCCGCCGGGCTGCCCGACACCGACCCCGCGCTCGAACGGCCCAAGCAGGCCGACCACGGGGACTGGGCGACGACGGTCGCGCTCCGTCTCGCCAAGCCGGCCAAGCGACCGCCGCGTGAGATCGCCCAGGTGGTCCTCGACCACCTCGAGCTGCCCGACGTCGTGGCGGAGGCGGACATCGCCGGGCCGGGGTTCGTCAACTTCCGGTTCGCTCACCGCTACCACCAGGACCTGGTCCGTCGCATCCTCGCCGAGGGGCTGCGGTACGCACGGACCGAGCTCGCCGACGATCAGCGCGAGACCGTCAACGTCGAGTTCGTCTCCGCCAACCCGACGGGTCCGCTGCACGTCGGTGCCGGTCGCTGGGCCGCGACGGGCGACGCGATCGCCGAGCTGCTCGAGGCCGCGGGCCACGCGGTCAGCCGCGAGTACTACGTCAACGACGCGGGTGAGCAGATCCGGCGCTTCGGCGAGTCGGTGGTGCTGGTGGCCGAGGGCCGCGAGCTCACCGAGGACCACTACCGCGGCAGCTACGTGGCCGACATCGCGGCGGACCTGCGCGCCGAACACGGTGATGCGCTGTTCACCACGACCGGGGTCGACGCCCCGACGCTGGCCGGTGGTGGCGCCGAGCACGCCGCCGGTCCCGGCAGCGATCTCGTCGAGGACGCGGCTGCGGAGCCGAGCGGTCTCGTGGACCCTCAGGTCGCCGCACGGGTCGGTGTGCTGGCGGTCGAGTCCATGCGCCAGCGCATCGAGACCCAGCTCCACGAGCTCGGCGTCGACTTCGACGTGTGGTTCTCGGAAACCTCGCTCCACGAGAGCGGTGCGATCGCCGCGACCGTGGCCCAGCTGATATCGGACGGTCAGACCTACGAGCACGACGGTGCGGTCTTCCTGCGCACCGAGGCTCACGGGGACGACAAGGATCGGGTGCTGATCCGTTCCGATGGGCGCCCCACCTACTTCGCCGCCGACTGCGCCTACATCCGCGACAAGTGGGCGCGCGTCTCGGGCGGGGACGGCACCGGAGGCGGGGGCAGGTTGATCTACCTCCTCGGCGCCGACCACCACGGCTACGTCGCCCGGTTGCACGCCGCGGCGGCCTGCCTCGGCATCCCGGTCGACCGGGTCGAGATCCGGATCGGGCAGCTGGTCAACCTGCTCCGTGGAGGCCAGCCGGTCAAGATGTCGAAGCGTGCGGGCGAGACCATCGACCTCGACGAGGTGGTCGAGGAGGTCGGCGTGGACGTGACCCGCTACGCGTTCCTGCGCCAGAGCCTCGACTCGACCGTCGACTTCGACCTGGCGGTGGTCACCCAGCAGTCGATGGAGAACCCGGTCTACTACGTCCAGTACGCCCACGCGCGGATCAGTTCGATCCTCCGGGCGGCCGACGAGCGCGGTTTCGATCCCGGGCCGATCGCGGACGCCGACCTGGCGCTGCTCGACCACCCGGCCGAGCTCGAGCTGCTCACAGCCATGGCCCAGCTGCCGCTGGTGGTCGCCGAGGCCGCCGAGCTGCGCGCCACCCAGCGGCTCGCCCGGTACGCCGAGGAGCTCGCCGGCACCTTCCACCGCTTCTACACCGAGTGCCGGATCCTGGCGCCGGACGTTCCGGACCGGACGGCCGACGAGACGCGCCGGCTCGAGGAGCTCGGTCGTGCTCGCTACCACCTCGCTCTCGCCGCCAAGCAGGTCCTCGCCGACGCGCTCGGCCTGCTGCGTGTGGCCGCACCCGAACGGCTGTGACCATGCCCGGACCCTGGCCCCTCAACGCCGAGCGGGACGCCGACGGCGTCCTGCACGTCGGTGGTGTCTCCGTCACCGACCTCGCCCGCGACCACGGCACGCCCCTGTGGGTCGTCGACGAGGGTGATCTGCGCGAACGCTGTCGGCGCTACGTCAGCGGGTTCCCCGGCGTCGAGGTCGCCTACGCCTCGAAGGCGTGGTGCACCGTCGGGATCCTGCAGATCGTCGACGATGAGGGGCTGCTGGTCGACGTGGCCTCCGAGGGTGAGCTGCACACCGCCCTGGTCGCGGGGATCGACCCGGCCAAGCTCATCCACCACGGCAACAACAAGGGCGAGTCCGAGCTGGACCGGGCGCTCGAGGTCGGTCTCGGGCGCATCGTCGTCGACTCGTTCGACGAGCTCGAGCGGCTCGAGCGTCTGGCCGCCGCCCGTGACACCGTCGCGCAGGTGTGGCTGCGCATCACCCCGGGCATCGACGCGCACACCCACGAGTACGTGCGCACCGGTCACGACGACGCGAAGTTCGGTTTCACCCTGTCGCTCGGGCTCGCCGACCAGGCGATGCTCGCTGCGCGCGACCTCGACCACGTCGAGGTCGTCGGCATCCACGCGCACATCGGCTCGCAGATCTTCGGCACCGACCCGTTCATCGCCAACGCGGACGTCTGCCTCGAGCTCATGGCGCGCTGGCGTGACGAGCACGGTGTCACCCTCACCGAGCTGAACCTCGGCGGTGGCATGGGGATCCGCTACACCCACGAGGACCACCCGGTCGAGGTCTCCCGCTACGGCAAGGCGGTGCTCGAGGCGGTCAGCGACGCATGCGGGCGGCTCGACTTCCCCCGTCCGCGGCTCGTGGTCGAGCCCGGACGCGCGATCGTCGGACCGTCGACCCTCACCCTCTACGAGGTCGGCACGGTCAAACCGCTGCCGGGGCTGACGACGTGGGTCTCGGTGGACGGCGGGATGGGGGACAACATCCGCCCGGCCCTCTACGACGCCGTCCACGAGGTGATGCTCGCCAGCCGCGCGAGCGCCGTCGAACCCCGCTCGGTGACGGTCGTCGGCAAGCACTGCGAGTCGGGCGACCTCGTGCGCGAGCACGCCCCGCTGCCGGGCGATCTGGCCGTCGGTGACCTGCTCGCCGTCGCGGCCACGGGTGCCTACACCGCGTCGATGGCGTCGAACTACAACCGCCTGCCGCGGCCCGGTGCCGTGCTCGTGAAGGACGGTCAGGCGCACGAGCTGCTGCGCCGCGAGACGCTCGACGACCTCGTCAGCCGGGATGTCCCGGTCCGATGAGCGCGGACGCGCCGCGCACCGACCCGGCCGGCGACCCCAAGCTCCGGCGGCTCGACGAGCGGCTCGGCTTGGCCATCAGCCGTGCCGGCAGCTCACCGCGGACGCTGGTGACCTACGCCCGCGACCACGTGAGCGTGCGGACCCCGTCGCGGCCCGACTTCCGCGACGGCAACACCATCGACCTCGAGTCCCCACCGGTGCCCGGCGACCTGACCGCGTGGGTCGACCGGTTCGGCGAGACCACCGGCCGACTCGGCGTCCGGCACGTGCAGCTGCGGTGGGAGACACCGTTGCGCCCCGACGCGCCCGCCGAGGTGCCGGCCACCGACCCGGAACTGTCCCGGGCGTGCGCCCATCTCGGCATGCAGCTGCACGCCACGACCGTGCTGCTGCTCGGTGAGCCCGTCGCCCCGCCCGAGGCGCCCGCCGAACTCGTGACGGTCACCCCGCCCTCGAGCGTCCCACGGCCGCGCGGCGCTGGCGTCGAGGTGCGTGCCGACGACACCCCGGTCGAGGTGGAGCGTCGCTGGCACGCGATCAGCGTCCTCGACCGGTACGCAACCGGCGAGACCCCCGACGACTGGCGCGCCAGCGATCCCGAGTTCACCGCCTGGGCGGTCGACGTGCAGCGTGAGCTCGCGGCCGCGGGACGCGCGACGATCTGGCTGGCGCTCCGCCACGGCGGACCCGTCGCGAAGGCGGTCCTGCTGCACGATCGGCAGGGCTTGGCGACGATCGAGGATGTCGTTGTCCACCCCGTCCACCGCAGGATCGGCATCGCGTCGGCGCTGACCCACCGGGCCGTCGCCGCGCACCTCGCGGCGGAGCCGGGCAGCCGCATCGGCCTCGGTGCCGATCCCGCTGGTCCGGCCGACCACCTCTACCGACGGCTCGGTTTCCGCCCGCACGCCACGGTGTGGACCGCGCTGCGCCTCCCCGCGTCCCGCTGAGTGCCGCGGGCCGGCCGCTCGGCGCCCTGAGGGCTGCGGGATCAAGCGGCGAGGTCGAGGTGGGTGCCGGTGGCCAGGCGCAGTTCCTGGTGGAGGATGG
>NZ_JBBEBZ010000015.1:0-1396 GCF_040882075.1 Nitriliruptor sp. | reverse complement strand
TCGTGGTGCCCGCCGTGCATCGCCGAGATGCCCGACCTCGAAGCGGTGCACCAGGCGGTCGCCGGCGACGTGACCTTCATCGGGATCAACACCCAGGACACCACCGAGCGGGCCGAAGCGCTCGTCGAGGAGACCGGGGTGAGCTACCAGCTGCTGCGCGACCCCGACGGTGCGCTCTTCCAGGCCTTCGGGGTGTTCGGGATGCCCTCGACGTTCTACGTGGACGCCGACGGCACCATCGTCGATCGCCACACCGGGCTGCTCACCCGCGACGCGCTCGTCGACGACCTCCGCGACCACCTCGGCGTCGATGCGGAGGTGCCGTCGTGATCGACGCGCCGTTCGCACTGGCCTTCACCGCCGGGCTCGTGGCGACCGTCAACCCGTGCGGCTTCGCCATGCTGCCCGCCTACCTCAGCTACTTCATGGGCCAGACCGACGAGGACGAACGCGGTGGCCGCGTCGCCGCGGTGCGTAGCGGTCTCGTGACCGGCCTCGTGGTCTCGAGCGGGTTCCTCCTCGTCTTCGGCCTCGCGGGCATCCTGATCACCCTCGGGCTGCGCTCGATCATCGACCTCCTGCCGTGGGCGGCCATGGTCATCGGCGGCGGTCTCGCGCTCCTCGGTGCAGCCATGCTCGCGGGCCTCGACCCCGTCGTACGGCTGCCCAAGTTCAGCCGTGCCCCGGAAGGGCGGCGCACGTCCTCGGTCTTCGTGTTCGGGGTGAGCTACGCCGTCGCCTCGCTGTCGTGCACGCTGCCGGTCTTCCTCGTGGTGGTCGCGGGCGCGATCCCCCGCGCCAGCCTGATCAGCGGCGTCCTGCTGTTCGTCGTGTACGGCCTCGGCATGTCGCTGGTCCTGATCGTCCTCACGCTGGCGCTCGCCCTCGGCAAACAGGGGCTCGTCCGGTCGATGCGTCGATGGAGCGGCCACGTCCAACGGGTCTCCGGAGCAGTGCTCCTCCTGGCCGGCGGCTACATCGTCTGGTTCTGGGCCACGAACCTGAACGATCCACTCGCAGCATCAGGGCCCGTGGTCACCGTGGAACGCTGGTCATCCCAGCTCACGAACCTGATCGGCGAGCGTCCCCTGGTGGCCGGCGTGAGCCTGGCGCTCGTCGTGCTCATCGCGCTGGCCAGCCTCGCCGCACACCGAACTCGCAGCCAGACGCCCGAGGCCGAGCCCGCCCAGCAGCGCTGAGCCGACGCTCCGTCACTCCGAGGTGGGCCGGTGCACGCCACCCGCCGCGCTGTTCACACCCTCAGCGAGGGTCGGGTGGACGTGGATGGCCCGCGCGATGTCGCGGTACCGCGCGCCGACCGTCATGGCGATGACGGCCTCGTAAACGAGGTTGCCCGCCTCCGGTCCCACGATGTGACAACCGAGCAGGCGGTCGG
>NZ_JBBEBZ010000014.1:35372-46002 GCF_040882075.1 Nitriliruptor sp. | reverse complement strand
CGGTAGGCGTGGAGGGGCACGGGCGCCCCTTGTGGTCTACCGGTAGGCGTGGAGGGGCACGGGCGCCCCTTGTGGTCTACCGGTAGGCGCGACGCCCTCCGGCTGGTCGCTGCTCACCTCGCGTTGAAGTACTTCGCCTCCGGGTGGTGGACGACGATCGCGGAGGTGGACTGTTCGGGGTGGAGCATGAACTCGTCGGTCAGCTCGACGCCGATCCGTGACGGGTCCACCAGCTCGAACAGCTGCTCCTGCATCTCGAGGTCCGGACACGCTGCGTAGCCGAAGGAGTACCGCGACCCGCGGTAGCCCTGGCGGAACCAGTCCTGCACGGTCGGACCGTCGTCGCCGGCGAGACCGAGCTCCTCACGGATCCGACGGTGCCACAGCTCGGCGAGCGCCTCGGCCATCTCGACCCCGAACCCGTGGGCGAACAGGTAGTCCTGGTAGCGGTCCTGCGCGAACAGCTCCTGCGCGACCTCGCTGATCCGGTGGCCCATCGTGACGACCTGCACCGCCAGGACGTCGGGGATGCCGCCGTCGGCCGGGCGGAAGAAGTCGGCGATGTTCAGGAACCGGCCTTTGGTCTGGCGCGGGAAGGGGAAACGCACGAGCTCGCGTTCCAGCGGTGCCTCCGGGTCCCAGACCACCAGGTCGTCGCCGTCGCCGTTGGCGGGGTAGTAGCCGTAGACGACCTCGGGGGTGATGACCTTGTCGGCCTTGGCGCGGGCGAGCCACTCGCGCAGCACCGGCCGTGCTTCGCGGTCGAGCAGCTCCTGGTACTGATCCGGTGTGCCCTCGCCGGGACCGAAGCCCCACTGGTTGCGGAACAGCGCGACCTGGTTGAGCAGCGGTGCCACCTCGTCCACGGGCACGCCGCGGACCACCCGCTGCCCCCAGAACGGCGGCTGCGGCACCTCGACGTCGGAGGCCACGTCGGACCTGGGTCGGCCCTGCGTATCGACCGCCGGGGGCGCTTCCTGCGCGCGGGTCCGCGTCGGCTTGCGGCGTTCACGCCGCTCGCCGAACCCCTCGGGGCGGGCCGCGTCCGCGCCGTCGGCCATCACCGTGTCCAACACGGTCAGCCCCTCGAAGGCGTCCTTGCAGTAGAAGACCTCGCCCTCGTAGGTGGCGCGCAGATCGTCCTCGACGTAGCCGCGCGTCAGCGCTGCGCCACCGAGCAGCACCGGGTAGCGCGCCAGGCCGCGGTGGTTCATCTCCTCGAGGTTGTCCTTCATGACCACGGTCGACTTCACCAGCAGCCCGGACATCCCGATCGCGTCGACCCCGTGCTCCTCGGCGGCCTGGAGGATGGCGTCGATCGGCTGCTTGATGCCGATGTTGTGCACGTCGTAGCCGTTGTTGCGCAGGATGATGTCGACCAGGTTCTTGCCGATGTCGTGCACGTCGCCCTTGACCGTGGCCAGCAGGATCGAGCCCTTGGTCGACGACCCACCACCCGACGCCTCGATGTGGGGTTCGAGGTAGGCGACCGCGGTCTTCATAGCCTCGGCGGACTGCAGGACGAACGGCAGCTGCATGGCACCGGACGCGAACAGCTGCCCGACCTCCTTCATGCCGCCGAGGAGGTGGGTGTTGATGATGTCGAGCGGCGGGATGTCGGCCAGCGCCTCGTCGAGGTCGGCTTCGATCCCCTCGCGCTCGCCGTCCACGATGCGTCGGTGCAGCCGCTCGGTGAGCGGCAGGTCGGCGAGTTGCTCGCGGTCGTCCTGCTCGACCTCGCCCTCGAACAGCGCCATGAAGTGGTGCAGCGGGTCGTACTTCGCGCCCTGCTCGGCAGCACCATCGGAGGTGCCCGCCGCGCCGCGACGGTCGTGGATCAGGTCGAGCGCGGTGACCACCTGTTCGTCGGGGATGCGGTGCAGCGGCAGGATCTTGCCGGGGTGCACGATCGCCGAGGTCAGGCCCCGGTCGATGGTCTCCTTGAGGAACACCGAGTTGAGGACCTGGCGCGCGGCGGCGGACAGGCCGAACGAGATGTTGGAGACCCCGAGCGTGGTGCCGCACCCGGGGACCAGCGACCCGATGCGCTCGATCGCGTCGAGCGTCTCCTTCGCGTCGCCGCGCAGGTCCTCCTGGCCGGACCCGAGCGGGAAGGTGAGCATGTCGAAGATGAGGTCCTGCGGTTCGAGCCCGAACTCGTCGATCGCGATGCGTGCGATGCTCTCGCACACGCGCAGCTTCCACTCGGCGGTGCGGGCCTGGCCCTCCTCGTCGATCGCCAGGACCACGACCGCCGCCCCGTAGCGCTTGGCCAGCGGCAGCAGCAGGTCGGCCTTGTTCCGACCGTCTTCGAGGTTCACCGAGTTGATGACGGCCCGACCGCCGAGCCGAAGGAGCGCGGCCTCGACGACGTCGAGCTGGGTCGAGTCGATGACGAGCGGCAGGGTCGACTGGGTCGCGTAGCGGTCGACCACCTCGATCATGTCGGGGGCACCCTCGCGGCCGACGTAGTCCACGCAGACGTCGAGGACGTGCGCGCCTTCGCGGGTCTGGGACTTGGCGAGCGCGACGGTCGCGTCCCAGTCCTCGGCGAGGAGGATCTCCTTGAACGCCTTCGAGCCGTTGGCGTTCGCGCGCTCGCCGATGGTGAGGAACGCGGTGTCCTGCTCGAGCGTCACCGCGCTGTAGAGCGAGGCGAGCGACGGTCGGTACTCGACCACGACCGGGGTCGGCGCTGGCGCGCCTCCCGCCCCCTCCATCGGCCGCCCAGGAGACCCATCTGGGCCGGCCTCGATCCTCCCCGAGGGGAGGCGCCGGTCCGCCGGGGTCGGCGCTGGCGCGTCGGACTCGTCCGCGTCGGACACGACGAGCGACCCGGCGAGGCCCGGCTTGGCGAGGCCCGGGCGGTCCAGCACGCGCGGCCGGGGCATCAGCCCCGTGACCGCGTCGACCACGGCGGCCAGGTGCGCGGGGGTCGTGCCGCAGCAGCCGCCGACGATGGCGACCCCGAGCTCGGTGACGAACTCGCGCTGTGCCGCGGCCAGGCCCTCGGGGTCGAGCGGGTAGACGGTGTCGCCGTCGACCAGCGCCGGCATCCCCGCGTTCGGCACGATGCTGATCGGCAGGCGCGAGGACCGAGCCAGCGTGCGGACGTGTTCGCGCATGTCCTCGGGTCCGGTGGCGCAGTTCATCCCGAGCACGTCGATACCGAGCGGGTCGAGGGCCGCGATCGCGGCCAGCGGCTCGGTGCCGAGGAGCATCGTGTTGATGCCCTTCTCGACGGTGAACTGCACCAGCACCGGGACGCGCTCGCCGCGCTCGACGAAGACGTCGTTGGCGGCGGCGACCGCCGCCTTGATCTGCAGCAGGTCGAAGCTGGTCTCGATCAGCAGCGCGTCGGTGCCGCCGTCGAGCAGACCGCGGATCTGGCGCCGGTAGCCGTCCTCCATCGTCGGGACGTCGATGAAGTCGTTGGTGGTCGCGGGATCCTTGCCGAGCGACAGGGTGGGGGAGCGGGTCCCGGGTCCGATCGACCCGACCACGAACCGTGGCTTCTCGGGCGTCGAGAACGCGTCGCAGGCCTCGCGGGCCAGCCTCGCTGCCGCCTCGTTCAGCTCCTCGGTCCGGTCGCCGAGGTCGTACTCGTCGAGCACCCACGGGGCACCGCCGAACGTGTCGGTCTGCACCGCGTCGCACCCCACCTCGAGGAAGGAGCGGTGGACCTCGGACACCACGTCTGGTCGGGTCGCGACCAGGATCTCGTTGCAGCCCTCGAGGTCGTGCGAGCCGAAGTCGTCGACGCCGAGGTCGAACGACTGCAGCGAGGTCCCCATCGCCCCGTCCAGCACGAGCACCCGCCGACGCAGCGCGTCGAGGAAGGGGTGGGACTCGAGGGGAGGCAGCATCGGTGGTCCGGGGGTCTCGGGGCGGTCCGGGCGGGTGCTCGACGCCGGACGAGCCGCGGGGACCGAGACTTCGGACCGCAGTGCGCAGGTCGGGAGCGTACCGGCGTGCCTCACCCCGCTCCCAGCCGGTCCCTCGCACCCCGGGCGCAGCGCGACCGCAGCGTCCGCTCGGGTGCTCACCGACCTTGCGCGCCGCGCGACGATGCGCAGACTCCACGAGGGGCAGGATCTGGGAGACGCGCGGTGGCTGTCGGGGCGGGGCAGGGCGACGAGCACGTCATCCTGGTGGTCGCGAACCGGACCCTCGCGAGCCCGGTCATCGAGGACGCGCTCGCCCACCGGGCGGCGGAACGCGGCGACGTCCGGTTCCGCGTGCACCTCGTGGTGCCGGCCACGCCGGTCGTCGGCCCCCTCTCCGGGTGGGTCGAGGCCGAACACATCCCCGCCCGGGCCTCCGAAGACCCGGGGTTCGCCCTCGCCCGGCACCGGCTGCGCAGCGGTGCGGACCGCCTGCGTGACCTCGGGTTCGAGGTCGACGGTGAGGTCGGGGACCCGGACCCCTTCGTCGCGGTCGGCCAGGTCCTGCGCCGCACCCGGGTCGACGAGATCGTGGTCTCGACCTTCGCCAGTTCGCGCTCGTCCTGGGCACGCTCGGACCTCGTGCGCCGGCTGCAGCGCCACCACGGTCTGCCCACGGCACGTCTCGAGACGGCGCTGGACGAGGTCGAACAGCCGCGGGCGGCCGCCCGCCGGTTGCACGGCTGAGCCACCGGGGCGCCCCGAGTTGCGTCCGGGCGGGTCGGGCGTGGAGCATCCGCAGCATGGCCCTCCTCTCGCGCAAACCCGACCTGCCCGCCGACCTCCACGACGCGTGGTGGTCCTTCCTCGACTGCGCGGAGGTGATCGAGGGCGGCCGTCGGGTCCTGCTCGGGACCCTGCCCACGGGTCGCGTCGAGCCGGCGCCGATCGCGGTCGGGCTCGACTCCATGCGGCAGGCGATCCGCGACGCACGGGAGTGGATGCCCCGCTGGCGTGTGGACGCTCCCGCTGACGGTGCGGCTGCGCCCGGCGGAGCCGACCCGGACCGCGTCACCGATCTCGCGCTCGCCTGGGAGCAAGCGGACCGGTCGTTGACCGAAGCCGAGACCGGGTGCGAACACGTCGCCGAGGTCGCGGCTTCGACGCGCGAGCTCGAGGAGCTGCTCACCGCGTTCCAGGACGTGATCGATCCGCTCGACACCTTCTCCGACGCGGAACGGGCGTGGCGCAAGGCCTGGAAGGTGCCGCGCGAACGCGCCTGACCAGCCGTCGACGAGCCGCCGTTCGGGCTAGCCTGCCCGAGCCAGACTGGCCGTGACGGCCGCCCAGGCGCGCCCGTCGGACCCGATGAACGCGACTGTGGGGCACACGTGCGATCCGTCACCCACCTCCTCGTGGCGACCCTGGGCTGCAGCCTTCGTCGCCTGCGGCAGCAACGGCGATGCCGAGGTCACGCCCATCGAGTCCGATGACGCCACCGCCGTCGAGCCGACGGATGCCCCGGCGCAGGACCCGAGCGACGAGTCCGCGCCCGGGCCACTGGCCGTCGACGAGGTTCCCGAGGACCTCGCGGAGGTCGACGTC
This sequence comes from Nitriliruptor sp., assembly GCF_040882075.1. Lineage (NCBI taxonomy): Bacteria > Bacillati > Actinomycetota > Nitriliruptoria > Nitriliruptorales > Nitriliruptoraceae > Nitriliruptor > Nitriliruptor sp. The sequence goes on along the minus strand of NZ_JBBEBZ010000014.1, from coordinate 40,513 downwards.
GACCTCGCCCAGCGCATCGTCGACGAGCTCGACGCGGCCACCGGGGCGCTCGCCGACCAGGTCGCGGCCGACGGGGGGTTCAGCTCCGAGGCCGCCGAGGTGCACCTGCGCAGCATCTACACCGCACGGTCCGCCGCCGAGACGCGCACCATCTGGGAGGAGGTCCTGTTGCCCGGCATGCCGGATGACCCCGGCGCGCCCGTCTCGCGTGTGACCGAGGTGGTCGGCTCCAGCGGTGCGTGCGTCGTGGTCGAGGCAAAGCGGGACTACTCGGCGCTCGGTGCGGGCGACGACCTCGCCGAGCGCACCTGGACCTTGGCGCTGACGCCGACGGGTGACGGCCCGAACGAACGCAACGTGACCGTGTGGTTGATCGACACCGAGGCGGCGGCGGTGGACGTCGACGTGCCGTGTCTCGCGGAGGAGACGACCGATGCGTGACGGCTCGCGCAGACCGCGGGTGGGCACGGTGGCGTTCGCCGGGTCGGTCGTGGTCGCCTCGCTCGTGGTCGCCGTTCCGGCCGCCGCGGACGATGACTGCGCGCCCTGGTGCGCCGGGGTCGGCGACCCGGGCGGGGACGGGAACGGCGACGGTGACGGGCAGGGCCCCACCCCGGTCGGTCAGCCGTCGGGCCACGCGTGGTACGACTTCGGGCTCGACCGGGACGACGCCGATGAGCTGTGCTGGTACCCCGAGTTCCTCGGCTACCGGCCGGCAGCGCCGCCGGTGGCCGACACCTGGGCCTACGTCGACGAGCGCATCACCGAGTGGACGTCGGACGACATCGGGCCGACCCGATGTCCCGGCACCGAGGACGCGTTCGACCCCGGTGAGCTCGCGCGCTCGTTCTGGCTGTCGGCCGACCCGGACCCGAGCGCACCGCGGATCGACCCTCAGGAGGCGATCACCGGTCTGCGCACCTACCTGGTGCTCGAGGGGCCGACGACGATCGAGCTGGCGGACGACACTCCGCTCGGACGGCTGACCATCAGCGGTCGGGTCAGCTACGAGATCGACTGGGGTGACGGTCACGTGACGACCACCGATCACCAGGGGTTGCCCTACCCAGGTGGCGCGACAGAGATCACCCACGTGTACACCGACGTGGGCACCTACACGGTGACGGTGACCTCGGTGTGGTCGGGTTCGTGGACCGCGGGCGGCCTGTCGGGCGAGCTGTCCGTCCTGCGCCGGGACGCGAGCACGACGCTGCCGGTGACCGAGCGTCAGGCCGTCCGCGTCGACTGACGCGCCTGACCAGCCACGGGTCACGCGTCGGTTCGGACCTCGATGCGGTCGCAGCCGTCCTCGCCCGTGGCCACGAACGGTTCGCCGTCCGGCGTCCCCGTCGCCTGCGCGGGGCCGCTCTCGAGCTCGCCACCCTCGCCGGCGAAGCCGTCGAAGGTGAACGCCTCGCCCGTGGCGGGGCGGTAGAGGCCCGGGGACTGACGCCCATCACAGTTCCAGTCGCCGACGACCAGGAGGTCGCCGGGCTCGCCGAGCTGGTAGTGCGTCGGTGGTCCGTCGGTCCGTGGCACGGTGAGGATCTGGCGCTCGGCGTCCCAGCCGAGTTCCACGACGCACCCGCGCCCCTCGGTGTCGGCTGCCACCGCAACACCGCTGTCCTCCGGCAGCGCCGGCGCGTCCTCGCAGCGAGGCAGCTCGACCGGGAGCCGGCGGGCCTGCTCGGTCGATGCGGGTGGCGTCGGGAGCTCGTCGGGGTCGTCACCTGCGACCAAGAACGCCACGACGATCGCGATCGGGACGAGGAGGACGACGAACGCCGCCAGCAACATCGGCACACGTCGGCGATCAGGAGCTGGCGGATCCGCGGGTGCCGGCGGCGCGGGGCCGAACCGTCGGGTCAACGTCGGGTCGTCGCCGCCGGTCGACACGGTCCGGCCCGTCGGCAGGGGGCGGTCCGGGGTGGCGCGGCCTCCGGCAGGCGGGAGCGACGCATCGTCGCGTCGCCGTCCACCCGGGGCCGGCGTCTCGGGGGGAGGTGGCGTCACCGCATCGGTGCTGGGGAAGGTGCCGTCGCGCGGCGGTGTGACGGTGCTGGTCCAGGTGTCGAGCCCGGCGCGTGCCTCCTCGAGGCGGCTCGCGAGCTCCCGGACCGTCGCGAAGCGGGCTGCGGGGTCGCGGGCGAGCGCCCGTTCGATCGCGTCGGTGACCGCGACGGGTGCATCGGGGACGAGGTCAGCGAGGGGAACGTGCACCCCACGATCCGCCGCTCGCAGCGTGGCCTCGACCGTCGGTGCGGCGTAGGGCGGGCTGCCGGCCAGCGCCTCGTACAGCAGCACGCCGAGCGCGTACTGGTCGCTCGCGGGGCGCTGCTGGGCGCGCCCAGCAGCCACCTCCGGGTCGAGGTACGCCGCCGTCCCGATCGTCGCTGCGGGCGTCTCCCCGAGCAGGACGGCCGCGCCGAAGTCGGCGAGGAGCGGCTGCTCCTCGGCGTCGTAGAGCACGTTGCTGGGCTTGACGTCGCCGTGCACCACCCCGGCCGCGTGCGCGGCCGCCAACGCGTCTCCGAGCCGCGCGCCGAGATCGGCGACCGCCGCGGTGGGCAGGGAGCTCCGGGCGACGCGGTCGGCCAGGGTCCCGCCCGGCAGGAACGGGGTGACGAGCGCCACGCCGTCCCCATCGGGGGCCACGTCGAGCAGTCGGACGATGCTCGGGTGGGAGAGCCGTTCGAGGATCGCCGCCTCACGACGCACCTCGGCGACCGAGTCGCGGGTCGGCGGTGCGAGGAAGCGCTTGACCGCGACGATCCGTCCGGGGTGCGTCGCGGGTTCCGCGCGGTGGACCTCGGCGTGGGCACCGGTGCCGAGCACGCCGTGGAGCGTGTAGCCCTCCACCCGTGCCCTCCCCGTCGGCGGCTCGTGGAGCCTAACCGAGGGCTCATCCCCCGCGTCGGGGGGCACGGATTGACAGGAAAGTGTACGAACCTACGCTGTGTGTGTCGGGCGGCGACCAGCCCGGTCGACGCCGACGAGGTTGCAGCCGGACGAGCTCGCCGAGACCGGCACGGAGGGGACGACGAGGTGGACAGGTTCCGCGGCTGGCTCCCGCTGCTCGGCTGGCTCGCATCGCTCGGTGCGGGCATCGTGCTGTTCACCGCCCTCGGTGACGGTCCGCTGGAGGCCCCGCCGCTCGGTACCCCCAGCGCGTGGAGCGCGTGGGCGGCCGAGCGTGATGCGGTGACGGCGACGATCGCGATCCTGCGTCTGGTCGTGCTGGCGCTGTCGTGGTACCTCGTGGCCGTGACGACCGTCGGCCTCCTGGCCAGGTTGACCCGCGCTGCCCGGCTCGTGGCGGTCGCCGACGCGCTGTCGGTCCCGCTGGTCCGTCAACTGCTGCAGGGGGCGATCGGCCTGACGCTCGCAGCCGGGGTGGTCGCCTCCTCGTCCGGGGCCGTCCCCGCCGCCGCGTCCCGATCCGGTGGGCCGTCCACGGTCACCGCCACGGCCGTCGCGCTCGAGCGCGAGGCTGAGGGCGAGGACGGAGGGGACGACCTCACCGTGCCGCGGATGGTCGCGCTCACCAGCGAGGACGACACCGTGCCCGCCGACGGTGCCGCTGCCCGCATGGTCGCGCTCGACGCCGACGATGAGGCCACGCCCGCTGGCGGTGCCGCGGGCGCCCGCATGATCGCCGTGGACGGTGAGTCGGAGCCGACGCCGCCGACCGCCGCCATGGTCGCCGTCGACGGCACGACCGCGCGGATGGTCGGTCTCGGCCCGCCGGGCGCCGCAGCCCCGGCCGCTGACGAGGGCACCACGACCGGTGCCGAACACGAGGTGGTCGCGGGCGAGCACCTCTGGTCGATCGCGGCGGAGCACCTCAGCGCCCACCTCGGGCGTCCGGCAGCCGACGACGAGGTCGTCCCCCACTGGCGACGGGTGATCGAGCTGAACCGCGACCGGCTCGCCAACCCCGACGACCCGGACCTGATCTTCCCCGGTCAACGCCTCGTCCTCCCGGACCCGGCCGAGGCGTCGGACGCGTGAGCGACGCGAGCTGGCGCCCACCGACCGACGATCCCTTCGTCCGGCTGACCGACGAGGGACGGCTGGCCGATGCCATCCGGGAACGCAGCGAGGAACGCGATCTCCGCCAGCAGCAGAGCGAGTTCGCCACCTTCACGGGCACGATGCGCGACCTCGCCGAGGCCGGCCGCAGCGTCACGGTCCGCAGCGGCAGCGGGCGCAGCTACCAGGGGACGTTGCTCGCCGTCGCGGTCGACCACCTCGTGCTCACCGCCGGTACCGACCGTCGCATCCACATCGCGGTGGACCAGATCACCTCGGTGCAGCTCGATCCGACCTCGACCTCGGTGGTGGCCGCCGGAGAACGCGAGGCCGCGCAGGACCGGACCCTCGGCGAGGTCCTCGCCGACGCGGTCGAGGAACGACCCGTCGTCGTGCTCGTCACCCGTGGGGATGGGGAAGCCCACCGCGGTCAGCTGCTCGCGGTGGGCGAGGACGTGATCACCCTGCGAGCCGAGGGGGCCGGGGCCCGGTACCTGCCGTCCAGCGCGCTGTCGGAGGTGGTCATCGAACGCTGACGCGTTCCGCGGCGCCCGGGCGGGCCGACCGGTCCGCGGAGCGGTCGGTCAGGCGTCGGACTCGAGCTGCTGCTGGTCGGCGTAGAGGTGCTCGAGCGAACCGGGTGCGATGCGCGCTGCCTCGATGAACCCCTCGACGTCGGACTCCTGGATGCGGATGACCCGACCGAACTTGTAGGCGGTGACCTGCCCCTCGTCGATGAGCCGGTAGAGCGTCCGGTTGGCGATCCCGAGGCGACGTGCCGCCTCCTTGGTGCTCAGCCAGGTGATCTCTTCGTGTCCCATCTCGTTCCCTCCGACGTCTGACAGCGTACCTCGTACCCCTCCGGACGTCGAGCAACCAGGCTGCTAGCCTCCGCCCGGCTCGGCCGTTCGGCCGCCGAGCGAGGTGACGGACCAGAGCGCCGCGCTCGCGCGCGGACCGATGAGCGGGCCGGTCGACGAGGACCGCGCCAGCCCGGGGGGTGCCGCAGTGGCGGATATCGGCACGATGACGACGACGGACCGTGCCGGGGCGAACGAACCCGCGGAGGGCGGATCCGGGCGCCGCATCCGTCGGGCCCGGGGTCTGCC
>NZ_JBBEBZ010000014.1:0-35272 GCF_040882075.1 Nitriliruptor sp. | reverse complement strand
ACGAACCCGCGGAGGGCGGATCCGGGCGCCGCATCCGTCGGGCCCGGGGTCTGCCAGGCAGCCGCGCCGTCGTCGGCGCGCTGCTGGTCACCGCCGCCGCGGTCGGGGTGTTCGCCGCCTACCTCGACGCCACCGCGACCCCGAGCACCAGCTACGTGGTGGTCCAGGGCGACGTGCCGATCGGGACCCTCCTGACCGAGGACCTGGTCACGGACACCTCACGGTTCGGCCTGGTCGCCCTCGACCTGCCACCCGAGCTCGCTCGCAACAGCATCCGGTCCGAACGGGCGCTCAGCATCGTGGGCCTGCGGACCACGGCACCGCTCGCGGCGGGGGACCTGCTGTCACGCACGTCGCTCGCGGACGCGGCCGGTGACGACGACGCCGTCGCCATCTCGTTCCAGATCGACAAGTCGCGGGCGGTGGCGGGGGAGCTCGAACCTGGCGAGCGGGTGGACGTCGCGGTCACCTACGGCCAGGCCGACGACGCCTACACCCTGTACGTGGCGCGCAACGTCCTGCTGATCGACATCGCCGCCGCCGGTGGCGGACTCGAGGGTGAGGCGGTCGTCCTGACCCTGTCGCTGCCCGACGACGAACGGGTGCTGGCGATCGCGCAGGCGACCAACACCGGACAGGTCGTCGTCACCCGAGCCGCGGCCGCGGCCGGCGAACGAGGGACGTCGGTGCCGCCCTACGCGCCTCCCGGTCCCGATGGTGGTGCTCCGGCCGTGTCGTCGCTCCCCGCCCCTGCGGGTGACACGCCCCCCGCGGACGAGGAGCCTGAAGGGCCCGCCGAGGACCCGGAGCCTGCGCCCGAACCCGAGGCCCCCGACCCGGACGCCGGTGACGCCGGTGAGGCCCCGCCGCCCGACGCGGAGGGCTGACGGTGGCCAACGAACGCTACGTCCTGCTCGGCGTCGCCACCCCCCGCGCTCGCTGGTTCCGCGAGGTCGGTCAGTGGGCCCAGTCCGCGGCCATCCCCGCCGAGTTCGTCCGGTGCGTGTCCATCGCCGAGATGCGGGCCCGGCTCGCCTCCGGCCGGCCCTTCTCCGCCGTCCTGGTCGACGGCCAGCTCGGGGGCATCGACCGCGACCTGGTCGCCACCGCGTCCGGGCACGGGTGCCCCGTCATCGTCGTCGACGATCGTGGACCCGAGCCGTACCGCGATCTCGCGCCGTCCGCCGTCCTGTCGCCGCCGTTCACCCGCGACGCGCTGCTCGACACCCTGGCTGCCAACGCGAAGATGGTCGGCGGGGCGGTCGTGCGGACCACGACGGGGCCGTCGCAGGACGTGCCGGCGAAGCGCGGCGAGGTGGTGGCGGTCCTCGGCCCCGGTGGGACCGGCGCGTCGACGGCGGCGATCGCGCTGGCGGAGGGGCTCGCCGGCGGTGGACACGCGGTGGACGGCCCGGTCCTGCTCGCCGACCTGTGCCGCAGCGCCGACCAGGCCATGCTCCACGATTCGCGCGTCGTGGTCCCGGGTGTCCAGGAACTGGTCGAAGCCCACCGGACCGGCACGGTGCCGACCGGTCTGGTCCGGGACCAGACCTTCGAGGTCGCCGGCCGGGGCTACCGGCTGCTGCTCGGTCTGCGGCGGTCACGGCACTTCGTCACGGTGCGCCCGCGCGCCTTCGATGCGGCGCTCGACTCGCTCCGCCGGACGTTCGCGGTCACCGTCTGCGACGTCGACCCGGATCTCGAGGGCGAGGCCGAGACGGGCTCCCTCGACGTCGAGGAGCGCCACCTGATGACGCGCGCGACCGTTGCCCGGTCGTCGGTGATCTACGTGGTCGGCGCGCCCGGCCTCAAGGGCGTCTTCAGCACGGTGCGGCTCGTCGGTGAGCTGCTCGGGTTCGGCGCCCCCGCGGAACGGATCGTCCCCGTCGTCTCCCGGGGGCCGCGCAACCCGCGCCAGCGCGCCGAGTTCTCCAGCAGCTTCCGCCAGCTGCTCGGCGCCAACGTCGGGGAGGGGCCCGCCAAGGTGATGGTCAACCCCGTCCACCTGCTCGAGCGGCGCGTCGACGAGGCCCTCCGTGACGGCGTCGGGATGCCCAAGCCCCTTCCGTCCACCCTCGCCGGCGCGTACCACGCCGTCCTCGAACGGGTGGGTCCGCTGACCGACGTCGACGCCGGTCCCAGCCGCATCACGCCGGGCAGCCTGCCCGCCTCGGCCGCACGGGAGGCCACCCACCGTGACTGACCACCTCTCCCCCCTCGTCGAGATAGAGGGCGAGGTCCTGCGCCGCGCCAAGGAGGAGACCCTCGACCTCGACGACTCCGGTGCCGACCGTCGCCTCCGCGAGCTGATCGAGGATGCCGTCGCGCAGTGGAGCCTCGACCACAAGCACGGCCTGCGACCGTTCGACCTCGCCTCGCCCGACCTCGTCATCGAACGGGCCTACCGCAACCTCACCGGGTACGGGCCGCTCGAACCGTTGCTCGACGACGACGACGTGTGGGAGATCATGATCAACGCCCCCGACGCGATCTTCGTGAAGCGTCACGCGGGCGTCAGCGGCTACCACGACGAGGCCTTCCACGACGACGAGCACGTCACCCGCACCCTGACCAAGATGCTCGACGACGCCTCGTCCGCTCACCGCAAGCTCGACCCGTCCGAGGGCCTCCAGGACGCCCAGCTCGAGGGCGGGGCGCGGCTCCACATCGTCCACCGCGACGTCGGACGTGGCAGCCACCTCATCGTCAACATCCGCAAGTTCACCGGCGTGGCGTTCCGGTCCCTCGACGAGCTCGCCGACCGCGGGATGCTCACCCCCGAGATCGCCGAGTTCCTGCGGGCCGCCGTCCGAGCGCGCCTGTCGGTGGTGTTCGCCGGCCCCCCCGGCTCGGGCAAGACCACCCTGCTGTCGTGCTGCACGGCCGAGCTCGACCCGTCGCTGCGCGTCGTCACCGCCGAGGAGGTCTTCGAGGTCGACGTGCCGCTGCCGAACGTCGCCTCGATGCAGACGCGGGCGGCTCGACCGGACCGGCCGGCGGTCGACCTGCGGCGGCTCGTGGCCGGCTTCCTGCGGATGGCGCCGGACGTGGCCATCGTCGGCGAGGTGCGTGACCGCGAAGCGCTACCCCTGCTCCTGACGTTGTCGTCCGGCGTGAAGGGCTACACCACCATCCACGCCGGATCGGCCCGGCAGGCGCTCAGCCGGCTGCGGTTCATCTGCCAGCTCGCCGACACCAGCAGCGAGGTGCCGCTGTCGGCGCTCAACAGCCTGGTCACCGAGGCGATCGACGTGGTCGTCCACTGCTCGCGCCACGACGGCATCCCACGCGTCAACGAGGTGGTCGCGGTCGAGGAGCAGCAGACCGGCGAGGTCGGCACGGCCTTCACCGTTTCCGAGCTGTTCCGGCGCCAGAGCGTCGACGGCCCGCTGGAGTGGACCGGCGCCGTGCCGGTCCGCATCGCGCGACCTCTCTCCGATGCCGGCTACGACGTCCGGCAGCTGCTCGACACCTCGCGCGGGGCCATGGCGTGAACAGCGGGCTGGCCGCGATCGTCCTGTCGTTGTGCGCGGCCTACGGCGTCTTCCTCACCTTCACCTCCATCGCCTTCGGGTGGCGGGGCCTCAGGGTCTCGGCCAGCGGCACCCGGCGGCGCCGCCGCCGGATCCAGGTCGACGAGTGGCTCGTCCAGGCGGGCCTCGACAAGATCCGCCCACGCGAGTTCCTCGCGGTCACCATCGTGCTGTTCGCCGTCGGGATGGTGGCGGGCCTCGCGCTCTTCGCCGGTCCCGTCGCCGGGGCGGTGATCGGTGGGGTCGCCGCGTCAGCGCCGCTGTTGACCGCCCGTTCGCGTCGGCAGCAGCGTCGTGAGCGGACCCGTGACGCGTGGCCCCGCATGCTCGAGGAGCTGCGTCTCCAGGCCATCAGCCTCGGCCGGTCGATCCCGCAGGCGTTGTTCGCCGTGGGGATGCGCGGACCCGAGGAGCTCCGTCCCGCGTTCGCGGCCGCCCAGCGTGAGTGGCTCATCTCGACCGACTTCGACCGCACGCTCGAGGTGCTGAAGGCGCAGCTCGCCGATCCCACCGCCGACGCGGTCGCTGAGACGCTGCTGATCGCCCACGAGATCGGCGGCACCGACGTGGACCGCCGCCTCAAGGCGCTCATCGAGGACCGCATCCAGGACCTGCAGGGCCGCAAGGACGCCCGGGCCAAGCAGGCCGGTGCACGCTTCGCCCGCTGGTTCGTGCTCATCGTCCCGATCGGCATGGCGCTGGTCGGCTTGTCCATCGGCGAGGGCCGGGCCGCCTACGCCAGCGCCGGTGGGCAGTTCGCCGTCCTCGTCGCGCTCGCGCTGATCGCGCTCTGCTGGCTGTGGGCGGGCCGCCTGATGCAGCTCCCCCAGGAACAGCGCGTGTTCACCGAACGGTCCTCGTCGTGAACCCCCTCGTGGCGCTCTCGGGTCTGCTGCTCTGGGCGGGTCTGACGTTGCTGCTGTCCGAGCTGCGCTGGTTCTCGCGTCGCAGCATCGTCGCCCGACTCGGCCCCTACGTCCCCGGGGGGATGGGGGTGCGCTCCCGCGCCGGCGTCCTGTCGGTCGAATCCTTCCGCGAGGCGGTCGGTCCGCTCGCCCGCCTCCTCGGATCGCAGTTCTCGCGGCTCTTCGGCGTCACCGAGGACCTCGACCGCCGCCTGACCCGGATCCACTCCAGGCTCGACGTCACCGAGTTCCGCGTCCGCCAGATCGGCTGGGCGATCGCGGGGTTCGGCATCGGCCTGCTCGCCACGATCGCCTTCCGCCCGCCGGCGGTGGTCGGTCCGCTGCTGATGCTCGGTGGGATGCTGCTCGCCTTCCTGCTGCTCGAGCAGCAGGTGTCCGGTGCGTCGGACCGGTGGAAGCGGTCGGTCTACCTCGAGCTGCCCGTGGTCGCCGAACAGGTGGGGATGCTGCTCGGGTCGGGGTTCTCGTTGTCGGCAGCCCTCGATCGGGTGGCCGGTCGCGGGTCCGGGTCGGCCGCGCTCGACATCCGCCGGGTGCTCTCACGCGTCCGCCAAGGTGTCAGCGAGGAGGTCGCGCTCCGCGAGTGGGCCGACCTGGTCGAGGTCGACGCGCTGGACCGGCTGGTGTCGGTGCTCGCCCTCAACCGCGAGGCCACCGACCTCGGCCGGCTCATCGCCGAGGAGGCCCGGGCGATCCGGCTCGACGTGCAGCGCGAGCTGGTCGAACGCATGGAAGCCCGCGGCCAACAGGTGTGGATCCCGGTGACCGTGGCCACGCTCGTCCCGGGCGTGATCTTCATCGCCGTGCCGTTCACCCGCGCCCTCGGCGGCTTCCTGACGGGGTGAGCCGGGGTCCGCTGCGGTCACCCGGCCATCCGCGCTCAGGGGGCTCCTGACGGAACCGTCTCGCGCGTGACGCACACGCCCATTCGGCCGTTGGCGACCGGCCCGTTCGGACCGGTAGGCTCCGCGGACGCCGCGGGGGTCCGCGGCGATCACCGTCGACCGGGGATCCTCGATGTCCCGCCTCAGCACCGTCGCCGCCGTCCGCCTCCAGGGCGCGCTCCGCTCGCTCCTCCAGCGGGCCCGGGCCGAAGCCGGCGAGGGCGTGATCTCGGCCGCCATCGTCGTGCTCATCATGGCGCTGATCGGCGCGGCCATGTGGGTCGCCTTCCAGGCGGTCTTCCAGGACGCCAGCACCCGCGCCAGCGGCGCCGTCCAGCAGATCGGTGGCTGACGCACCGTGACGGGTTCGCGGTGAACACCTTCGCCGACGAGGACGGCAACGGGCCGCTGACGTCCGTCTTCGGCATCACCATCTTCCTCGGCTTCATGCTCTTCGCCGTGCAGGTGCTGTTGCACCTCTACGGGACCTCGACGGTGTCCGCAGCCGCGTTCGACGGCGCCCGGCTGATGGCGGCCGACGGCGGCATCAGCTGCCCCGCGGCGGCCTCGCACGTCCGCGGCATCCTCGGCGAGTACGGCGGGAAGGTGGACGTCGACTGCCCCGTCTCCAACGGCGAGGTCGTCGAGGTGCGCGTGGTCGGTCCGAGCCCGGCGCCGCTGGTGGGCGGGTTCCTGCGCAACTTCGACCTCGGCGACATCGAACGCACCGCCCGCGTGCGCGTCGAGGTGTTCCGGCCGGGTGGCCCGTGACGGCGCGAGCGGCGCGACCCCGGTGGTCACAGGAGGACGGGCTCGCTGGGGCCGAAGCGCTGATCTTCGGCGTCCTCATCTTCGTCGTGGGGACGCTGCTGATCCTCAACGCCTGGGGCGTGATCGACGCCAAGATGGCGGCGTCGGCATCGGCGCGTGAAGCCACGCGGGTCCTCGTGGAGTCCCCGGAGGGGGCGTCGACCGCGGCCATCGCCCAGAGCGTCGTCGCCGACACCCTCGTCGGGCACGGCAAGGACCCGGCACGCATCGTGGGCACACCGACGGTGTCCGGCACGATCGCCCGGTGCGCCCGGATCCGCGTCGACGTCAACTACCGCGTCCCGACGATCACCCTCCCGTGGATCGGTGGGCTCGGCTCGGGCAACCTGCAGGTCCGCGGCAGCCACACCGAGATCGTCGATCCGTTCCGGAGCGGGTTGTCCGGGGAGGCGACCTGTGGCTTCTGAGGCGCAGGCTCCGGGGCGCGCCGTCGCTCGGTGGCGGGACGAGGGGGGCAACACGCTCCTGCTGATGCCGGTGGGCGTGCTGATCCTGCTCGTGCTCGGCGCGATCGCCGTGGACTTCGCCATCGTCTTCACCGCCCAGCGCGAGCTCGCCAACCTCACGGCGGGGCTCGCGAACGACGCCGCTGGGGCGGTCGACGAGGCCGCGTTCTTCACGGACGGCGAGTACCGCATCGACGGGTCGCGTGCCCGCCGGATCGTCGACTTCGTGGTCAGCTCACGGCCGGACGACACCCTGAACGTCGCCTGCCCGACGGTGACCCTCCAGGCCGCCAACGAGGTGCAGGTGGCGTGCGTCGGCACCATCGACCTCATCTTCTCCCAGGCCCTGCCCGGTGGGGTCTCGCCCTACACCGTCCGCGCGTCGAGCACCGCCCGCGCCGATGAGGGGCCCTGACCCCGATCCCCCGTGGAGACCCGTGGATCACCCCGCCGTGCGGACGCGCGAGCTCACCGGTCTCCGGGTCGATGAGCACCCCCGGCCCGACGCCGACGACCGGACCGTCGCCGAGTTGCGCGCGGACTTCGGCGAGGCACACGAGCCCACGCACCTGCACGGCATCGGTCAGCTCCTGCTCGCGGCCGTCCAGCGTGCGACCTCTGGGATCGGTGTCGACGTCCGGGTCGCCGTCACCATCGAGCGCAGCGCCCTGCGCTTCGAGGGCCGGCCGCAGCAGGTGGCCGCAGCGCTCGCGGCGGCGACCGCGGAGCTCGCCGTGCTCCGGCCGCCGTTGCCAGAGCGACGTCGACGGTGCCTCGGCGCGCCGCACCACCTCGACCAGATCGGGGTCGAGCTGCTCGCGACGAGCGACCTCGTCCCGCACCCGGGACCCGAGCTCTTCGCGGAGACGCACGAGCGAGCACCGGAACTCGCGGTCCTCGGTGGCGTGCTCCTTCTTGGCCCGCCGCTTGCTCGCCACGTAGTTGCCGATGAGCATCACCGGGCTCATGAGCATGAACAGCGCGAACCGTGGGTTGCGGGTGATGGCGACCATCGCGCCACCCATCAGCACCGGGCCGATCAGGGCGATGGCGCTGAAGGCCCGGTCGCTGCGTCGTTCCTTCGGGGGCGCGGGCGGCTCGAGGGTCGGCAGCCCGGGGCGAAGTAGCCGGTTGAAGGGGCTCGTCGGTCCGTCCAGCGAGCTGATGCGTAGCTCGTCACCGGACTCCGGACGACGGACGGATGCGTGCACGGCACCGAAGCGCAGGACGCTGCCGACCGGCAGGTGCCCTGCTCGACCACCGGTTCGCCGTCGATCCAGGTGCCGTTGCTCGATCCGAGGTCCCGGACGCGGAAACCGCCCGCATCGTGGTCACGCTCGACCTCGACGTGGCGGAGCGACACCGTGGGGTCGTCGACGAGGATGTCGCAGTCCGGGTCCCGTCCGACGGCGAACACCTCGCCGGGCAGCGCGAAGGCGCGTCCCACGTGCGGGCCGGCGATCAGCGCGAACTCGTCCTCGTAGCCCGGCAGGTCGGCGGGCAGGGGAGGGGTCTGCTCCCCTCCCGATCGACCACGATCAGCACGTCGTTGCGCCCTTCCCCGCTGGGCCCCACGTTGGCGGACGGGCGGAGCCTACGCCGGTCACCCGGCTCCGGAGCCGAGCCACGCCAGGGGTGCCCACGGCAGGTTGCGCAGGAGCATGAACGCCGGGACGCCGATCGCCAGGGTCCACGCCGCCCAGGTCGGGATGTCCGGTCGGGTCGTGCGTCTCCCGGCGCGGTGACGCAGCCAGCCGGTCCACCCCCAGACCAGCAGCGGGAGCAACAGCACCGTGAGCAGGTTGTGGCTGACCGCCAGGAGCGGGTCGCCACGCAGCAACGCCGTCAGCGCGCGGGTCCCCCCACACCCCGGGCAGTCGAGGCCGGTCGCGGCCCGGAACGGGCAGCGCGGCGTCCAGAGCGTCCGGTCCTCCGGATCGACCACGGCCAGGACCGTGCAGACCGCGACCGCCAGACCGGCGACCGCGAGCGGCGCCGCGGTCGGGTGCAGCCCGGCGGCCGCAGCCACCGGTGACCGGTGTCGGGGCGGTGCCACGGTGGGCATCAGAACCCCGCCATCGCTCCGCCGAACCCGAGCGCGAAGAAGCCGATCTGGAACACGAAGCCGACACCGACCGCGACCAGCGTCCAGGTCCGTGCCTCGCCGGCGCGCTGCTGCGCGAGCTGGGCGTTGCCGACGTCCGACGCGGATTTGGCCTGCGTCGACTTGACGATGCCGACGATGCCGAAGGGCAGGCAGCACAGGACCGTGGCGACGATGGATTGCCACAGCCACGGGTCGACGTTCGCGGCAGGCGTGGTCTGCGACCACGCGCCCTGGCCGGCGTGCGGTGCGTTCTGCCAGGACGGTGGCGAGCCTCCCGGCGAGCCCCACGCCCCCGGCGAGCCGGTGCCCCACCCGCCGGAGGGGTCCGGGGACGACCATCCACCGCTCGGGTCGGACGCGGGAGGCCGTTGCTCACCCCACCGGCTGCCGTCCCAGTACCGCTGACCGCCGTGGACCTCCGGGTCCGGGTACCACCCCGCGACCGGCCCCGACCCACCCTGATCGCTCACGTTGATCCTCCTGTCCGCCCCTCACCGCGGTGCACGGGTCGTGGCATCCGCAGCGGACGGGCGGAGTCAAGCAGAGCCGCGGGTCGTCCTCCCGACGGTCCTGTCCGGCCGCAGCGGTCAGGCGCTGGCGACCGTGCCGAGGATCGCCAGCAGGAGGAAGCCGCCGACGAACAGCACCCCGACCCCGACGCTGGCGAGCGTCCAGGTGCGCGCCTGCTCGGCCCGCTGACGCGCGACCACGATGTTCCCGGCGTCGCGTGCCGACCCCGCTTGGGCGGACCGCACGATCGCCACGATGCCGAGCGGCTGGCAGCACAGGATCGTCGCGACGATGGACTGCCACAGCCAGACGTCCACGGTGCCCGTCGCGCCCGCCGTGGCCCCGGCGCCCCAAGGGGAGCCTTGGGCAGCAGCCGCCGAGGGACGCCGGTGAGGGGTCCAGCTCGACCCGTCCCAGTAGCGCTCACCGCCGGGCTGTTCGGGATCGGCGTACCAACCGGGGACGGGTCCGTCGCTCACGTCGCGCCCTCCTCGCCGGTGGCGTCATCGTCGAGGCCGAGCAGGTGGGCCGCGTGGTGGTGGAACACCCCGCGCAGCGCGTTCCGGTCCAGCTCGAGCCGGGCCAAGCCTCGCACCTGGGCCGCGTACGCGTGCGGGATCGTCGGGAAGTCGGAGCCGAACAGCAACCGGTCCGCGAGCCCACGGACGCGGTCGAGGAGCTCCTCGGGGACGTCGGCGAGGTACGGCGGGTCGGTCAGGACCATCGCGGTGTCCAGCCGCAGGGTCGGGGCCTGCTCGGCCAACGTGACGAACCCCTCGACGTCGGGTGCCCCGAGGTGGGCCACGACGACGGTCACGTCGGGGTGGCGATCGAGCAGCGCCCGGATCGCGTCGGGACCGCAGTACTCGCCACCCCCGTCGACCCCGTAGACGGCGCTGGCGTGCACCACCGCGGGGATCCGTGCTGCGGCGAGCTGCGGCCACACGTCGTCGAGGTGGGGGTCGGTGGCGTGGAACCGCCCGACCTGCAGGTGGACCTTCGCGGCCCGTCCTCCACGAGCGATGGCGTCCGCGACGTACTCGGCGGCGTCGTCCTCGGCGTGGAAGGTGAAGGTCGGGACGATCTGTGGGTGCCGGTCGGCAGCGGCGAGCGTGTGGTCGTTGCACCAGGCCGCCACCCCCGGCTTGTGGCCGTACGCGAGGGCCGTGTGTGCGACCACGCCGAGCCCGCGCAGGGTGGCGAGCCGCGTCGTCTCGTCCTCGCGGTAGGTGATCGGCCACGGCGGGTCCTCGAGCCGGTCGAAGAACCCCCAGACCGCCTCCTGCAGACGATCCGGCAGCAGGTGCACGTGGACGTCGACGATGCCGGACAGACCGAGCGTCTCCCGGGCGAAGGCAGCGACCTGATCGTCCCGGGTGGGGAAGACCTCGAGCGGGACGGGTGCGGGCACGGGACGGCTCCGGCGTTGCGGCGGCGCGAGACTAGGCGGCGTCCCGTCGCGCCGACGGAGCGCTCACCGGCCCGGGTCCGTGAGGTCGGCGGAGGTACGCTCGGCCCGGTCTGGTCCCCTCGTCGGTGGAGCGTCCCGTGCAGCACCCTCCCGGTGGTGACCCGGCTGTGCGCCCCGAGCCGCTCGAGCCAGGGGTCGACCTCGCGACGCTCGGCGAGGGGCCACGCGAGGAGTGCGGGGTCTTCGGGATCTACGCGCCGGGTGAGGACGTCGCGCGGCTGACCTACTTCGGGTTGTTCGCGCTGCAGCACCGCGGCCAGGAGGCGGCCGGCATCGCGGTGTCCGACGGGCGCCGGATCGTGGTGCACAAGGACACCGGGCTCGTGAGCCAGGTGTTCACCGACACCGGGCTGGCCGCGCTCGAGGGCGACCTGGCCGTCGGCCACTGCCGCTACTCGACGACCGGCGGCTCGACCTGGGTCAACGCGCAGCCGCAGTACCGCGAGACCCCGGCCGGAGGTGGCCTGGCGCTCGGCCACAACGGCAACCTGGTCAACACCGCCGAGCTCGCCCGCGACCTCGACCAGCCGCCGACCAACGACTCCGAGGTGATGGCGTCGCTGCTCGCTCGCGATGCGGACGTGTCGCTCGAGGAGGCGATCGTCCGCACCGCCCCGCGGCTGACGGGTGCGTTCTCGGTCGTGGTGATGGACGAGCACCGGCTGTACGCCTTCCGCGACGCGAACGGGGTCCGCCCACTGCAGATCGGCCGGCTCCCGGCTGGCGGGTGGGTCGTGGCCTCCGAGACGGCCGGGCTCGACATCGTCGGTGCGGTCTACGTCCGTGACGTGGCCCCCGGTGAGCTCGTCTGCATCGACGATCACGGGCTGACCTCACGGCGCTTCGCGCCGTCGACCCCCACCTACTGCCTGTTCGAGTGGGTCTACCTCGCCCGGCCCGATCACCGTCAGGACGGCGGCAGCGTCCTGTTCGCGCGCCGACAGATGGGCCGCGTGCTCGCCCGTGAGTCGCCGGTCGACGCCGACATCGTCATCCCGGTCCCCGAAGCGGGACGCGACGCCGCCGCCGGGTACGCCGCGGAGGCTGGGCTGCCGTTCGCCGACGGACTGGTCAAGAACCGGTACGTCGGACGGACCTTCATCCAGCCGTCCCAGTCCCTGCGCGAGCTCGGGATCCGGCTGAAGCTCTCCCCGGTCCGTGAGGTGGTCGAGGGCAAGCGGTTGGTGGTCGTCGACGACTCGATCGTGCGCGGCAACACCTCGCGGCAGCTGATCGCGATGCTGCGCGCGGCCGGAGCCGCCGAGGTGCACATGCGGATCACCTCGCCCCCGATCGCCAACCCCTGCTACTACGGGATCGACATGGCGACGCGGGCCGAGCTCATCGGCGCCGACCTGACCGTCGACGAGATCCGCGACTTCATCGACGCGGACTCGTTGCACTACATCTCGCTCGACGGGCTGATCGGGGCGACCCCGCACCAGCGCAAGCAGCTGTGCCGGGCCTGCTTCGACGGGGAGTACCCCATCCCGGTGCCGGGGGAGCACGAGCACCTCGCTCAGTTCAAGTTCGACTTCGACACCGTCTGAGGTGCGCGTGACCGGCAGCGAGAGCGACGAGGGCGGCGACCCCGCGTGCTGGCTCGACGCGATCTGTGACGTCTGTGGTCGCATCCCGGACCTCAGCCCGGACGGTGCGCCGCCGCTCGACGCGTCCGGCTGTTGCCGGGAGTGCCGCGAGGGGTGAGCGCTCAGCTCTCGACGAGAGCCGGCCGAGGGCGTGCGATCGCGAACAGCAGCGGCGGCACGATCACGGCGACCAGCGCGAGCCACGCGCCGCGGACCATCCACCACCCGCCGACACCGAGCGTCGTCCCGAGCGCGGCGGTCACCACGAGGATCACCGCCGCGGTGTTCGCGACGATCGTTCGGAGCTCGGCGCCCGCGGCGAGGCGGTCGGTGATCAGGGCACGCACCGGGGCGGTCGGTCCGCGCAGCAGCGGAGCGAGGTAGGTCAGCGTCGCGGTGATCGTCGGTACCAGCACCCCCACGATCAACGCCACCCCGAGCGCGTCGAGCAGGTGCCAGGCTCCGGTCGCGACGATCGCGACGTCGGCCCACACCGCGGCCGTGAACCACAGGCACACGGCGGCGATGGGCGCCTGCGTCGCCGACGGTTGCGCCCGGAGGACCGCGGCGAGCACGGCGAGGCAGGTGACCGTCGCCGCCCACGCGTAGACGGCGAGCCCAGCCGCGGCGCCGAGCCGGAGCGGGAGCGCCGCGTCGCCGCCGAACCCCGTGGCTAGCAGCAGGAGCGCGGCCGCCGTGAGCCCGGTCGCACCGTGACGCAGCGCCCTGGCCGCCCGCTCGTCCGCCTCCGGCAGGATCCGGCAGCGGGTGATGGTGGGCCCGAAGAAGACCAGCGTGCTGAGCAGGGTCAGCCCGGCCCACCCGAGGACGTTGAGGTGGAGGTGGGCGAGGCGTGCTGGTCCGCGCCACGCCCCGGCGAGTGCCCCGGCGCCGAGCAGCGCGCCGAGCACCGCGCCGTGGACGAAGGCGCCGTGGGCGCGCTCGTAGTTGCGGACGATCCACGTGAACCGGGCGCCGATGGACGCGCGACGCAGACGCCGGATGCGGACGTAGGAGGCGATGACCACCCCGGAGGTGACGGTGGCACCGAGCGCGAGCGGGACCGTGCGACCCGTCGGGATCGCGACGAGCACGAGGAGGATCCCGAGGTTCAGGACGGGGAGCGGCCAGCGCGGCCCGTGCGCCGGTGTGCGGGTGAGCGTGCGGGAGAAGTGGTCGGAGAAGACCAGGATGAGGTTCGTGAGGGTGCCGAGGGTGAACAGGTGCACCGCGAACCACCGCCCGCCCGGGAGCGCCTCACCCACGGTCACCCACACGACGGCGGCGACGAGGTAGGCGACGGCGGTGCGCAGCGACGGCGCGGCGCCCCCGAACGGTGAAGTGCGGGCGGGTTGCTGGACCGGCAGCTCGGGTCGTTGCGGGATCGCGGTCGTGCTCACGAGGTCCTCCGGTCGGTGCGGAGCTGGCAGCCACGCGCCGACCGTACGCCCGGCCTCGCACCCGACGTCCAGTGCAGAGGTCACAGATAGCAGGGCCGGAAGACCCTCCGCGGACGCCGGAGCAGACGCTTCGCTCGGGGGTGAGGGATCCGGTGAGCGCTGGATCCACCCGACGCCCGGAACCGGCGTCCCACCCCGGAGGACCCCCGTGACCGACCAGCAGCCCAGCGGCACCGACAGCAGCGGCCCGCAGGAGAGCCGCGCCACCCGGATGATGCCGGTGGCGGCGGCGGTGGTCGGTGGTCTGATCGTGTTCGCGGCGGTGGGTGGTGGTGGCGGCGCCAGCGACGTGGCGGCGCCTGCGGTGACCGACGCCCCGCCGACCGGTGCCGCAGCGCCCGCCGAACCGACGACGGTGCCGGCGCAGGAGGAGGGGCCCCGCAGCGCCGATCGGGTCGCGCACGACGGCATCACCGTGCCGGCGCCGATCGGTGACCGCGGTCCGACCACCGTGGCTATCGAGCTGGAGACCACCGAGCGGGAGGGGCAGCTCGCCGACGGGACCACCTACACCTACTGGACCTTCGGGGACACCGTCCCGGGGCCGATGCTCCGGGTCCGGGATGGCGACACGGTCGAGCTCACGCTCACCAACCGCGACGACAGCACGATGGCGCACTCGATCGACCTGCACGCCGTCAACGGGCCCGGTGGTGGCGCCGGGGCCACGCAGACGCTCCCGGGCGAGCGCAACACCTTCACGTTCCGAGCGCTGAACCCCGGCGTCTACGTCTACCACTGCGCCACGCCACACATCCCGACGCACGTCGCGATGGGGATGTACGGCCTGATCGTCGTCGAACCGGAGGGTGGCCTCGAGCCGGTCGACCACGAGTTCTACGTGGTCCAGGGCGAGATCTACGCCCAGCAGGCTCGCGGCACCGAGGGCCTGTTGACCTACGACGGGGACGCGATGGCGATGGAGCACCCCACCAACGTGGTGTTCAACGGCGCCGTCGGCGCCCTGGCCGGTGACGCGTCCCTGCAGGCGAAGGTTGGTGACACCGTCCGGATCTTCGTCGGCAACGGCGGCCCCAACCTCACCTCGAGCTTCCACGTCATCGGCGAGGTGTTCGACCGCGCCAGCGTCGAGGGCGGCTCGCTGATCAACACCGACGTGCAGACCACGTTGGTCCCGGCCGGTGGGGCCACCTGGGTCGAGTTCCGGGTCGACGTCGCGGGCGACTACCTGCTCGTCGACCACGCGCTGACCCGGGCGATCGACGGCGGCGCGGTGGCGGTGCTCCACGTGACCGGGGACGCGGACCCGACGGTGTTCGACGCCCCCGAGGGCGCGGGCAGCGGCCACTGACCGCTCCGGAACCTGGGCGGACCGTCCGTCTCACGCGGCCAGGTGGGCGGATCAGGTGCCGTCGAGGGCGGCGCGCATCCCCTCGACGACGGCGGTCAGCCCGGACAGCGGGCGGATCATCACGGTGAAGTCGATGATCATCCCGTCGTCGTCGAAGCGGAGCAGGTCGATGCCCTGCAGGTCGCGATCCCCGACACGAGCCTCGAACAGCAGGACGGCGCGGTCCCCCTCGTCGAAGGTGTCGACGTACCGGAAGTCCTCGAAGACGCGCGCGACGGCGCGCAGGATCGTTGCGGTCGCGAGCCGCCCCTCGTAGGGCTGGTGCACGGCCGGTGAGCGGAAGGTGACGTCGCGGGCGAGTTGGTCGATCGCCGTGTCCCAGTCCGCGGCGGTCACGGCGTCGTGGAAGCGGCGGTAGCGCCCGGTCGCGCCCGCGCTCGCTGGCGGACCGCCCTGGGTGTCGGTGTCGTCCGGCCCGAGCAGGTGGGCCCACCGAGCCTCGCGGCGGCCCGGTTCGCGGTCACGCCGTTCGACCAGCGGCCCGAACCGGTGCGCCGCCAGCGAGCCGAGCACCGCCTCGACCAGCTCGGTCGACGAGAACTCGTGCATCCGTGCGGCTCGCGTGCGGAGCTCGGCCGGCGTCTGCGGGCCCCGCAGGAGCAGCAGACCGAGGAGCGCCTGCTGTGCGGGGTCGAGGTCGAGCTGCTCGGCCAGCCGGTGGGCGGTCTTCGGCACGTGGGAGCCACGGGCGTACTCGGTGCGCACCAGCTGGTGCGGCTTGAGGTCGTCGATGCCCGCGCGCACGTCGTCGTCGCCGTAGTCCACCACGGGGTCACGACCCGTCGACTGGTTGCAGGCGGACCGCAGCGCGTTCGCCGACAGGGGGTAGTGGTCGGGCGTCGTCAGCGACTTCTCGATCAGGCACCCGAGCACCCGTCGGCCCTGCGGTGAGAGTCGCACGCGTCCGTCTCCCTCGGTGGTGGGTCGTGGAACGTAGAGCCTCGTCGATCAGAAGAAGCTGCGTACCCACGGTGCCGGGCCCGCCGCGGCCGCGTCGAGGAAGGCGAGCGTCGTCAGGTCCGATCCGGTGACCTTCCCGTAGCGGGCGAGTCGGGTCGCCGACGCCCAGCCGGTGAACCAGCTCGCGAGCGGCCCGACCTCCACCCGTGTGGTCCCCGCGCCACCTCGCTCCAGCTGGCCCCGGCCGTCCTCGATCTGGAGCGTCCAGGCGCCACCGCGATCGGGCCACAGCGGGTCGACGATGTCGAGCTCGGCGCGGCCCCGGACGTGGTCCGGCCACCCGCGGCCCGCGATCGCGGCGGCCGGATCGATCAAGCGGCTCATCCAGCGCCAGCTCACCGCGGACGCGGTCCACGCCTGCTCGGGCAGCCACAGCTCGAGCGGGTCCTCCGGCCCGACCGGCAGGATCACCGAGGGCGCCCCCGACGCGCTCGATCCGAGCACGTGGTACAGCGCGAGCAACGCGTCGGCGTCCCGGCCGACCAGCTCCTTCACGCGCAGCCCGAAGAAGGCGTGGTCCGCCGACGACCGCTCGTGGGCGTAGACGAGGTGGCCGACGAGCTCCCCGTCTCGACGGGCCAGCACCACCGCATCGTGGGTCCCGGGGCGCAGGTTCCGCGCCGCGAACTCCCTCGGACGGTCGAGCATGCCCGCCTCGGTCGGTGCCACCGACCGCTCGAGCGCGAGCATCTCGTCGAGGTCCTCCACACCGCCGGGGTGCACCTCGACGTCGGTCGGCGTCGGGAGGTCGGCCAGCGCGGAGGTCGTGACCTGCGCCTGCGGCCAGACCCCCGCGAGCTCGAAGCCCTTGCGTCGGTAGACGTGGCGGGTCAGCGGGAAGAGGGTCGCGAGGGGTTCGCCGCGCTCGTGGGCCGCGTCCAGCCCGGCGCGGAGCAGCGCCCCTCCGACGCCGCGTCCGCGCGACTCCGGTTCGACGGTCACGTTCGTGATGCCGGCCGTGGCCAGACGTCGGCCACCGAAGAAGTGGCCGAGCTCCCAGGCACCGAGGTGACCGACGGCCCGCCCGTCCCACTCGGCCACGATGCGCCGGTCGTCGGCCATGGACGGCCTCTCGGGATCGAACTCGTCCCCGGGCGTCGGCGAGAAGGCGCGCTGGGCCAGCCGGTGCACCGCAGCGACGTCGTCCTGCGTGTACGGGCGGATGGTCAGCGCCACGGTTCGTCCTCGGGTCGCGGCCAGGGGGAGTCGACCCGACGGTAGTGCCCCACCGCTTCGGCCCGTCCCCGACGTGGCCGCCCTCGCCGACCTGCGCTGAGGCGGCCTCCCCGGGAGGCCGGCGGTCGAGGTCCCGCGTCCGGCGGTTGCGGCCGACCGCCGGCGAGGTGCGAGGATGGCACCCACCGTCCGACTCCGGTGAGGGAACCCGCGTGCCCGAGCAGACCCCGCCCGTCACCTACGCCGACGCCGGCGTCGACCTCGACGCCGCCGACCGGTCGGTGGAGCTGCTGTCCGACGTGGTCCGCCGTGCGTCACGGCCCGAGGTGCTCGGCGGCATCGGCGGCTTCGGCGGGCTGTTCGCGCTCGACGTCGCCCGCTACCGCCAGCCGGTGCTGGTGTCGGGCACGGACGGGGTGGGGACCAAGGTCGACCTCGCCCGGCGGATGGGAAAGCTCGACACCGTCGGCATCGACCTCGTCGCGATGGTCGTCGACGACCTCGTCGTCCCTGGCGCCGAGCCGCTGTTCTTCAACGACTACGTCTCGGTCGGTCGGCTCGACCCCGAACGGGTGGCGGACCTCGTCCGGGGGATCGCCGACGGCTGCGCCACCGCCGGCTGCGCCCTGGTCGGCGGGGAGACCGCGGAGCACCCGGGGCTGCTCGGCCCCGACGAGTTCGACCTCGCGGGGTTCGGGGTCGGTGTCGTCGAGCGCGACGCGATCCTCGGTCCGCAACGGGTCGAGCCTGGTGACGCGGTCATCGCGATGGCATCGTCAGGGGTCCACAGCAACGGCTACTCGCTGGTGCGTCGCATCGTCGGCGACCGTGACCTCACCGCGTCGCACGGCCTGGACCGCGCGCTCGGTGACGTGCTGCTCACCCCGACGCGGATCTACGCGCTCGACGTCCTCGCGCTGATCGCCGACGTCGAGGTGCACGCGCTGTGCCACGTGACCGGCGGGGGGCTACCCGGCAACCTGCCCCGGGTGCTGCCCGAGGGGCTCGGCGTCACCGTCGACACCTCGACCTGGTCGTGGCCGGCGGTCTTCACCTGGCTCGCCGAGCACGGCCCGGTCGCTGAGGACGAGATGTGGCGCACCTTCAACTGCGGCGTCGGCATGACCGCGATCGTGCCGGCGGACCGAGCCGTGGACGCCGTGGACCACCTCGTGGCTCGAGGGGTCGACGCGTGGGTCGCGGGCGCCGTCACCACCTCTCCCGGCGTCGAGTTGATCGGACGCTGACCGTCGGCACGGCCTACCTTCTCGCTGAGGAGGCCACCGATGTCGATCCCGATCGCGCCGATCATCACGGTGCTGATCGTCATCGTGCTGTCGATGTTGGTCGGCCGGGTCGCCACGATCGCCCTGACGTTGACCGGTATGTCGCGCGAGGCCGCTCGCTTCCAGGCCAGGTCCGCGCTCACCGGGGCCGGCTACACGACGACGGAATCGGAGTCGGTCGTCAACCACCCGCTGCGCCGGCGGATCGTGATGACGCTGATGCTGATCGGGTCAGCCGGGATCGTGACCGTCCTCGCCTCGGTCATGCTCACCCTGGTCCGCGCGGGCTCCTCGGAGACGGGCAACAGCACCCTCACGTTGCTCGCGCTCGTGGTGGGGACCGTGGGCCTGCTGCTGCTGATGAAGCTGCAGCCGGTCGACCGGGCGGTGTCGCGGGTGATCCGCCTCGGCCTGCGGCGCTTCACCGACCTCGACGTGCGCGACTACGCCGCGCTGCTCGAGGTCCACGGCGGGTACGCCGTCTCGGAGCTCCAGGTCGACGGGCAGGATTGGATGGCGGACCACACGCTCCGCGAGCTCCGCCTGAACGAGGAGGGCGTCCTCGTGCTCGGGGTGCAGCGCGTCGACGGGCAGTACGACGGTGCGCCCGACGGGGACACGCGCATCCAGCCCGGCGACGTGCTCGTCATCTACGGCCACGGCGACCGGATCGCCGACCTCGACGTCCGGGAGCGGGGGTGGTCCGGCGACGTCAGCCACCTGCGTGCGACCCGCGAGCACGCGTCCCGGGTCGACGTCGAGGAGGACCCGGCGCACGACGTGCCCGACGAGGCGGACCGTTAGCTCTCCGCCGACCCGCCGGTCGCGTCGATGATGCCCGCGAGCAACGGCTCGAGGCCCCAGTCGACACCGGAGAACCCGCCGCTGAACCCGAGCCGGACCACGACCAGATCCTCCGATGGCACCACCACGACCTGCTGGCCCTCGTTGCCCGACGCCCAGTAGGCGTCGGCCGGGACCGACGGCATCCGCCGCTGCCCGTCCGGACCCGCGTTCAGCCACCACTGGGACCCGTAGGGCGTGTCGGCGTCCGCGGTCTCGACGGGCGTCGTGGAGCGTTCGACCCAACCCTCGGGGAGCAGACGTTCGTCGTCCCACATGCCGTCCTGGAGGAACCACTGGCCGAGGCGGGCCCAGTCCCGCGCCGTCGCGTACGGGAACGAGCTGCAGATCGGGGTGCCGGTGGCATCCGGTTCGATGACGGCGCTGGCCATGCCGAGCGGCGCGAAGACCAGCTCGTGTGCCAGCTCGACGTCGAGCCCGGACGCCTCCTGCGCCAGGTCGCAGAGGATGTTGGTCGTCCCCGACGAGTACGACCAGCGGGTGCCGGGAGCGGAGACGAGCTCCTTGTCAGCGGCGTAGCGGGCCGTGTCCCGCGGGGTGAACAGCATGCGCGTCGCGTCGGTATCCGGGTCGTAGACCTCCTCGAAGGACAGGCCGCTCGTCATCGTCAGCAGGTGCTCGAGGGTGATCGTCGCGCGGTTGTCGTCGGCCCACTCCGGACGGAGCCCGTCGGCGTCGAGCGCCATGTCGCCGTCGCCCACGAGCCGTCCCACGATCCCGTTGGCGATGGACTTGCCCATGGACCACCCGAGCAGCGGCGTGTCCGCCGTGAACCCCTCGCCGTAGCGCTCGGCGATCAGCTCCCCGTCACGGACCACGACGACCGCGCGCGTGTTCCGCAGGCGACCCTCCGGATCGTCCTCGGTGAAGGCGGTGTCGATCGCCGCGTCGAGCGCGTCGACGTCCACCCCGGCGGAGACCTGTGCCGCACCCTCACCCTCGGGCCAGGATGCTCCGGCGTCACCGGGTTCGACCGTGGGAGGGGTCGCGAAGTCCGGGCGTTCCTCGGCGAGCGTGCAACCGAGCCCCTCCGTGAAGTGGGCCGTCGAGGACCACAGCCCGAGGAGGCTGGTGCGTGCCGTGCCCGTGGCGTCGTCGGCGGTGGTCCGCATCAGGGGGACGAGCGGGTTCGCGGGCAGGTCCCCCTCCGCGTCCTCCACGGTCCGGCCGCTGACGAAGTGGGCCGAGCAGACGGTCTTGGCGGCGTACCCCGTCGCGATCGGAGCGATGGGCTGCAGGTAGACGGCCGCCCCGGCGAGCACGACCGCGAGCAGGACGACGACGCTGAGCAGGATCTTGCGACCACGCGACACGAGCGCTCCGGTGGAGGGGGAGCGGAGCCTACGGCTGGGCGCGCGCTTCGCAGCTCAGGTCGTCAGGGCAGGTGGAACCCCCGCAGGCCGCCGACGGCAGCGATGCGACGCTCGGCCACCCGTTCGGCGGCCACCTCCGTCGTCACGTCCTCGTCGCGCGCGACCTCGAGGATGGCCGTCAACGTCCCCGGGATGGTCTCGGCTCGCTTGCGTGCACGGCCGGGTAGGTACCCGCCCGGCTGCAGCTCGTCGGCCACCTGGATGACGCCGCCAGCGTTGACCACGAAGTCCGGGCAGTACAGGATCCTCGCGTCGCGCAGCCGGTCCGCGTCCTCGTCGCCGGCGAGCTGGTTGTTCGCTCCGCCGCACACGATCCTCGCCTGCAGCTGCGGGATGGATCCCTCGTCGAGCACGGCGCCGAGCGCGTTCGGTGACACGACGTCCGCGTCGGCGAACAGCACCTCGTCGACACCGACGACGTCGACCCCCGGGAGGTCCGTGACGCGGTCGAGCGCGGCCTCGGAGATGTCCGCGACCGTGAGCTTGGCGCCCTGATCGGCCAGCGACGCGACCAGCCGGCCGCCGACCTTCCCGAGGCCCTGCACCGCGATGTGGCGGCCGGCGAGATCGTCCGAGCCGAACGTGAACCGGCACGCCGCCTTCATCGCGAGCTCGACGCCGAACGAGGTGGTGACGCCGGAGTCGCCCGACCCGCCGTGGTCGGCATCGGCGCCGGTGGCCCAGGGGGTCTCACGCTTGATGATCGCCATGTCGGCCGGGGTCGTCCCGATGTCGCAGGCGGTCACGTACCGGCCCCCGAGCGAGGCGATCACCCGCCCGTAGGCGCGGAGCAGCGCCTCGGATCGGTCGACGGCCGGGTCCCCGACGATCACCGCCTTGCCGCCGCCGTGGTCGATGCCCGCGCAGGCGTTCTTCAGCGTCATCGCCCGGGACAGCCGGAGGACGTCCTCGAGCGCGTCCTCCTCCGTGGCGTAGGGCCGCCAGCGGGTCCCGCCGAGTGCTGGACCGAGCCGGGTCGAGTGGATCGCGACGATGCAGGTCAGGCCTCGCTCCTCGTCGCGGGCGAACACCACCTGCTCGTGGCCGTCGAAGCGTGCGAAGGGTCCCACGGTGACTCCTGTCGTCGGGTCGTCGGGGTCGACGGATCGCGTCGACGCTGCTCCCACGTCCGGGCAGGTCCCGTGGGTCGCACGGTGACCGTGCCCGCCCGTCCAGGCTAGGCACGTGGGGGCCCGGCCGGGCGCTACGTTCGTCCGCGATGGTCCCCACCGCGCAGCTCAAGGTCTTCCTCCCGCTGGCGTCGTTCCCGCCCCGGGAGCGTGACCGCTGGACGGCGTACGTCGAGGCGGGCTGCGGTCTGACGCGCGAGGAGGTCGCCGACGTCGAGTGGCGGGAGACCTCGGCTCGGCTGATCGGCGGCCGCTCGAGGTTCGGTCCTGACGCCGCGCTGGTCCGCCGGGCGGGACGTCGCACGCTGATCTGTCCGCTCCAGCTCGAACTGCGCGCTGCGTTCGCGCTCGAGCTGTTCCGCCGGACCATCCCCGACGTCGTCGCCGACGCGTTCGTCCCCGACGCTGCGGTGCGGGACGAGCTCGCGGAGACGGCCGTGGCCGGTCGCGCCCCCCACATCCTCGACGAACCCTGGGCCGTGCCGCTGCACTGGCTCGTGGCGTTCTCTCCGGACGAACGCCGCGTCCACGACCCGCCCGAGGGGCGCGGTCCGCGGGTGCGGTACCTGACCACGGTCGGGCAGGCGGTACTCCGGCTCGAGCGCGCCATCGAGATCGTCGAAGCCACCATCGAGGACGGCGACGAGGTGCTGCTCTCGCTTGCCGAGCTCGCGGCGTGGCTCGACGGCTTCGACGACGACGCGGTGGTCGAGCTCGACGAGGCCGGCATCGCCCACCTCCGGTCCGCCGAGGAGCGGCGGGGTGACCGCACCTGCGCCGAGGTCCACGAGGTCCTCGATGCGCTCGACGCGGGTGACCTGTTCGCCGCGGCTGCCACCTTCGGGGCCATCCGGTCGCGGTGGTCCGCGCAGCGTGCCCGGGACCACGCCAGCTGATGTGACGGTGTGGTCAGTCGACCAGGCCCCGCCGCAGGAAGGCCGCCATCTGCTGGCGCGTGACGGAGGCGGTCGGGCAGAACCGGTCGTCGCCGCAGCCGCTGGTGATGCCGGCGGTGGCGAGCTCGTCGATGTCGGTGGCGAACACCGAGTCGGCGGGGACGTCGGAGAAGCGGACGCCGCTGGTGGCGGTCAGACCGAGCCCGTGGGTCAGGAACCGGGCCATCTGTTGGCGCGTCACCGGCGCGGTGGGGCAGAAGCGGTCGTCGCCGCACCCGCTGGTGATGCCGGCGGTGGCGAGCTTGTCGATGTCGGTGGCGAACACCGAGTCGGCGGGGACGTCGGAGAAGCGGACGCCGCTGGTAGCGGTCAGGCCGAGCCCCCGGACCAGGAAGGCCGCCATCTGCTGGCGCGTCACCGACGCGGTGGGACAGAAACGGTCACCACCGCACCCGCCGGTGATCCCCGCGGTGGCGAGCCAGGCGATGTCGGTCCGGAACCACGAGTCGGCGGCGACGTCGCTGAAGGACGGTGCTGGGGAGAGGAACCGGCCGAGCGGCAGGGAGACGGCGGTGCCGGCGACCGCCCGCACCTCGAACCACGTGCGCTGTGTGAGCCGCGGCGCCTCGATCACGACGCCGCGTGCCGGGGTCGATGCGATCACGACCCCGTCGCGGAGCACCTCGTAGCGGTCCACCGCCCCGATCGCCGCCGGCCACGCGAAGATGAAGTCCTCACCGGCGAGGTCGAAGCTCAAGGACGCGGTGCTCGGCCACGTGGCCGCGACCGGCTCGGGCTCTGGTTCGGTCTGCGGTGCGGGTGCTGGCTTGGGCGCAGCGAGGGCAGCTGACGCGGAGATCACGGCGGCCGCGGCGTCCACGATGCCCGCACCGCAGTGGTAGGTGGCGGTGGGAACGCTGGAGCAGACCCAGGTGGATCCGCTCGGCGAGCTGGTCGGGAACGCGGTGGCTGTGCTGCGCAGCAGGGTCGTCAGCTTGGCGGGCGTGAGCGAGGGGTCGACCGACAGTGCGAGCGCGGCGGTCCCCGCCACGTGTGGGGCCGCCATGGACGTGCCCTGCTCGAAGCGGTACCCCATGGTGTCGGGAGTCGTGGTCCCCCTGTTGCTGAGCGACAGGATCGCGCTCCCGTAGCGGCTGTCGCCGCCGGGCGCGGCGAGGTCGACGACGCTGCCGTAGTTGGAGTAGAAGGCTCGGTCACCGACGTGGCTCGTGGCGGCGACGGCGATGACGTTGGCGCAGTTGGCGGGCGACGATGCCGCCGCGTCGGTGCCTTCGTTCCCGGCCGCGACGACCACGAGGCTGCCCGCGGCCGTGGCCGCGTCGATCGCGTTCTGGGTCGACGTCTGGCACGACCCCGCGGAACTCAGGCTTATGTTGATCACGTCCGCCGGCGTGGGGTTGGTCGGCAGCCCGCTGACCGGCAGGCCGGCAGACCACCGGATCCCGGCGATCACGCTGCTGAGAGCGCCCCCGCAGCTGCCGAGGACCCGGACCGGTTGGATGCGCGCCCGTTGGTCCACCCCGGCGACCCCGGCGCTGTTGCCCGTGGTCGCGCCCACGGTCCCCGCGACGTGGGTCCCGTGCCAGGAGCTGGCGGTGTCGGTCTCCTCGCACCAGTCCCCGGGGTCGGTCGCGTCCGCATCCCCATCCACGAAGTCGTAGCCGGGCACGAGCCGCCCGGTGATGTCGGGGTGTGGGAGCACGCCGGTGTCGAGGACCGCGACGACCACGTCGCTCGACCCGATCGTGGTGTCCCAGGCGGCCTCGACCCCCGCGCCGTAGGCCTTCTTGCCGCCGTACCGGCCGCTGAGGGCCCACTGCTCGGAGTAGAAGGGATCGTTCGGTGCGGCGGCGATGGTCACGTGGGCGTCGGGGACAGCCTCGACGACCAGACCGTCAGCCACCAACCGTCCGGCGACCCGTTCCGCCTCGGCGTGGCTCATCGGCCGGCCGAGCTCCAGCGTGCGTGCGCCACCGCCGAGGTGCGCACCGAGGTTCGCCCGCCCCGGGGTCAGCGCGTCGAGCCGGGTACGAGCGCGCTCAGCGCGGTGGCTCGGACCGAGCTCGACGATCAGCCCGGTGACGTCCGAGCCCGCACCGTTGCTCCGGGTTGGCGCGACCTCGTCGCTGATGATCCCGCCGCCGTTCGCGCTGGTGCTACCCGTGGCCGCGGCGGTCGACGGTACGACGAGGCCCAGCGTGAGTCCGAGCGCGAGCCCGAGGGCCGAGCCACGCACGGCACGGGCCGAGCGGCGGCGACGCCGCCGGTCGACGATCGGTGCGGACGCCTGCGAGGTGGGAGAGGGCACGTCGTTCCAGGGGGAGAGGTACCCCCGTCATCGACGCATACCGTCACCCGCTGGAGCCATCAGGCCGGCGGCGTGCGGAGCGCGACCGTCAACACCTCCGGCGAGACGTTGCCGCCGGACAGGATGATGCCGACGTTGCGCCCCCGGACGTCGATGGTCCCGTCCAGTACGGCGGCCAGCGCGGCGGCGCCGGACGGCTCGACCACCTGCTTCGCACGGGTCGCCAGCCACGCGACGGCGGTCAGCGCGGACGCGTCGCTGACCCCCACCACCTCGACGTCGTTGGCGCGCAGGAGCGCGAGGGGCAGCGCGCCGATGGTGGTGGTCTGCTGGCCGTCCAGCAGGGTCCGCGGCACGTCCACCTCCACGACCTCGCCCGCGGCCAGGGCGTCACGGGCCGCACGCCGGTCCGCGGGCTCGACGCCGATGACCTCGACGTCGCGGGACCGGCCGCGAACGGCGACGACCGATCCGGAGAGCAGCCCGCCACCGCCGATGGGGGCGATCACGAGGTCGAGGTCGGGCACGTCGTCGATCAGCTCCAGCGCCGCGGTCCCCTGCCCGGCGACGATATCCGGGTGGTCGAAGGGCGGGATGACGGTCGCGCCGCGCTCGTCGGCGATGGCCGCGCCGATCGCGGCGCGATCCTCGGTGTACCGGTCGTAGCCGACGATCTCGGCGCCGTAGCCCTCCGTGGCTGCCAGCTTCACCGGCGGCGCGTCGTCGGGCATCACGATGGTGGCACGCACGCCCTGGAGGCGGCAGGCCAGCGCGACCGCCTGCGCGTGGTTGCCCGACGAGAACGCGACGATCCCGCGCTGCCGTGTGGTCGCGTCGACCGCAGCGATCGCGTTGTAGGCGCCACGGAACTTGAAGGCGCCGACCCGCTGGAGGTGTTCTGCCTTGAGGTGCAACGCTCCGCCGGTGCGGGCTCCGAGCGCGGTCGAGGTCAGCACCGGCGTCCGGTGCGCGACACCCGCCAGACGGTGGGCGGCCCGCGAGACGTCGTCGAACGTGACGAGGTCGGGCGTGCTCAGTGTGTGCCCCCGAGCTCGTCGCGCAGGCCGTCGGCGAAGCGGCGGCTGATCATCGACGACAGGGTGCGCAGCCGGTGACGGCGTTCCTGGTCGCCGCCGGTGAGCACCCAGTCACGCGCTTCATCGTGCAGGGAACGCTCGGCGAGGTCGCCCAGGTCGGGCCGGTCGATGTACCGCGCGAGGTCCTGCAGGTCGGTGTAGGACCGCAGCCGATCCTCGTCGGTGGCGCTCGAGGTCCGGTAGGCGTCGACGAGTAGCGCTGGGGGGTCCGGGTCCTCATCGAGGCAGAGCTGCGCGGTGTGCATCGCCATGTTGAGCTGGCGGTCATCGTGGGCCGCGCGAGCGAAGACCGCGAGCCGGGCTGCCCGATCAGGACCGGGCTCCTCCTTCTCGAAACCCTTGAACTCCTTGCGGAGATCGCGCAGGCGCTGGTCCGGCGTGACCGGCTTGAACCGGGCTCGGACCACGGACCTACCTCCTCGACGGCGCTCGGGATGCACCGCCGAGGCTACTCGCCGTCGTCGCGGCGGTCAGCGGATCGGCGGGCCGCGCAAGCGCCGGCGGTGCGGCTCCGAGCCGAGGTCACCGGCGCGGGTCGCACAGCTCCTGGGTCCCGGCGCGGAGCGACGCGGCAGCGGTCCGGAACTCCTCGTCGAGCGCCGACCGGTCGCCGGTGTCGGCGGTCTCGCGCAGCCGATCGGCGACCAGCTCGGCATCCGCACGGAGTTCGTCGGGAACCTGCGCGAGCACCTCCTCGGCGGCGGCCTGCGCCTCGCTCGGCGCCGTGCCGCCGTCGACCGACGTGAGGGCGCGTGTGACCGCGAGGCAGAACTGGACCCGATCGGCGGTGTCGACGGCTCGCGTCTGCAGCCCCTCGAGCTGGTTTCCCACGCTCGTGCAGGCGCTCGCGAGGAGGGCGAGCACGACGACGGCGGAACGGGGAGAGCGCACGGCCAGCACGGTAGCGGCCGCCGGCTGCGGACCGGGCCGAGGGCCTGCTCGGTCCGGCGAGCGGGCCGGACGTCCGACGGCAGCGTCGGGGCCGAACGGTTAGCGTCGGACGTCCGCGTAGCACGTGCCGACCCGAGGTCAACGTCGTGGCAGAGCAGCGCGAACAGCAGCGGTACGCCGCCGGTGAACGGTCGATCATCACCGACGGCCTGCCGGCCCAGTACCCGGACGTCGACGAGGTCGAGACCAGCGAGTGGCTCGAGTCCTTCGACGCGGTGGTGGCCGAGCACGGCAAGGCCCGTGGGCGCTACCTGCTGCTGCGGGTGCTCGAGCAGGCCCGCCGCAGCAACATCGGGATCCCCTCCCTCACGACCACCGACTACATCAACACCATCGCGCCGGAACGTGAACCCGAGTTCCCCGGTGATGAACACCTCGAGCGTCGCATCCGGGCCTACATCCGGTGGAACGCGGCGGTGATGGTCCACCGCACGAACGTCGAGCGGGGGACCGGCGGGCACATCGGTTCCTACGCCTCGGCCGCGGCGCAGTACGAGGTGGGGTTCAACCACTTCTTCCGCGGCAAGGACCACCCCGGGGGCGGCGACCAGGTCTTCTTCCAGGGGCACGCGTCGCCGGGGGTCTACGCCCGCGCCTTCCTCGAGGGGCGGTTCGGTGAGGACCGGCTCGACCGGTTCCGTCAGGAGGTCGAACCCGGCGGGCTGTCGAGCTACCCCCACCCGCGGCTGATGCCCGATTTCTGGGAGTTCCCCACCGTCTCGATGGGGCTCGGCCCGCTGAACGCGATCTATCAGGCACGGTTCAACCGCTACCTGCAGGCCCGTGGGATCAAGGACACCTCGGACCAGCACGTCTGGTTCTTCGGTGGTGACGGGGAGACCGCCGAACCGGAGTCCCTCGGCGCGCTCGCGGTCGCGTCGCGTGAGGGGCTCGACAACCTCACCTTCGTCATCAACTGCAACCTCCAGCAGCTCGACGGGCCGGTGCGCGGCAACGGCAAGATCATCCAGGAGCTCGAGGGGGTCTTCCGCGGGGCGGGTTGGAACGTGGTCAAGGTCGTCTGGGGTCGCCAGTGGGACGACCTGCTGGCCAAGGACGTCGACGGTGCCCTCATCGCGCGGATGAACGAGGTCCCCGACGGTGCGATGCAGACCTACACGACCAAGGGTTCGGCCTACGTCCGCGAGCACTTCTTCGGCGCCGACCCGAAGCTCGCGAAGCTGGCCGAGTCCATCACCGACGACGACATCGCCAAGCTGACCCGCGGCGGCCACGACTACCACAAGCTCTACGCGGCCTACCGGGCCGCCACCGAAGCGCACGGTGCGCCGACGGTCATCCTGGCGCAGACGGTCAAGGGCTGGACGCTCGGTCCCGACTTCGAGGCGCGCAACGCCGTCCACCAGATGAAGAAGCTGTCGTCGGACGCGCTCAAGACCTTCCGTGACCGCCTCTACCTCGACGTCACCGACGAGCAGCTCGAGGGCGACCTGCCGCCCTACGCCCACCCCGGCGAGGACTCCGACGAGATCGCCTACATGCGCGAACGCCGTGAGGAACTCGGCGGCGTCGTGCCGCAGCGGCGGGTGGTGTTCTCGGCGCCGAAGCTGCCCGAGCACGACACCTACGACACGTTGAAGCAGGGGTCGGGGAACCAGGAGGTCGCCACGACCATGGCGCTGGTCCGCCTGTTCAAGGACCTGCTGCGCCAGAAGGACGGCATCGGACCGCGGATCGTCCCGATCATCCCCGACGAGGCCCGCACCTTCGGCATGGACTCGTGGTTCCCCACGGCCAAGATCTACGACCGACACGGGCAGACCTACGAACCCGTCGACCAGGACCTGCTGCTGACCTACAAGCAGGCCAAGGACGGCCAGATCCTCCACGAGGGCATCACCGAGGCCGGATCGGTTGGCTCCTTCGCCGCCGCGGGGACCAGCTACGCCACGCACGGCGAACCGATGATCCCGCTCTACGTCTTCTACTCGATGTTCGGCTTCCAGCGCACCGCCGACTCGATCTGGAGCGCGTCGGACCAGCGGGCCCGGGGGTTCCTGATCGGGGCGACCGCCGGCGGCACGACCCTCAACGGTGAGGGGCTCCAGCACCAGGACCGTCACTCGCTGCTGATGGCGCAGTCCAACCCGGCCATCGAGGCCTACGACCCGTCGTTCGCCTACGAGCTGTCGGTCCTCGTCGAGGACGGCCTGCGGCGCATGTGGACCGACGAGGTGGTCGAGGGCGGCGAGGACGTCATCTACTACCTGACGGTCTACAACGAACCGGTCGTGCAGCCGGCGATGCCGGACCACGTCGAGGATCAGATGATCATCGACGGGCTGTACCGCTTCCAGGAGGGGACGGCCGGGCAACACGAGGCCCACATCCTCTCGTCGGGCACGATCGTGACCCAGGCGCTCGAGGCGCAACGCCTCCTCGTCGACGACTGGGACGTGCGCGCGGACGTGTGGTCGGCGCCGGGGTGGAACCGGCTCCTGCGGGATGGGATGGCGGTCGAGTCGTGGAACCGCACGAACCCCGGATCCGACCCGAAGGTGCCGCTGGTCACGCGCATCCTCGATGGCACCTCGGGGCCGTACGTCGCGGTGTCGGACTGGATGCGTGCGACGCCGTTCCAGATCGCCGACTGGGTCCCGGGTCCGTTCGCGGCGCTCGGGACCGACGGGTTCGGCCGGTCCGACACCCGCGAGGCGCTGCGTCGCTACCACCGGATCGACCCGACGGCGATCGCGTACTGCGTGCTCGCGGAGCTGGTCAAGACCGGGACGCTGGACGCCGATGTCCTGTCGCAGGCGATCGACCGGTACGGCCTCGACTTCGAGCGCATCCCGTTCTTCGGTCAGCCCGACCCGGGCGAGCACGATGTGACACGCTGACGGATCTGAGCGCGAGACCGGACGACGGGGGTGCGGTGGACACCTGGGACGACGACGCGGCGGTCGCGACCTCGGTCCTGATCAGCTCACCGCTGCCGACCATCGTCCTCGATGAGGACCGTGTCGTCCGCCGTTTCAACCCCGCGGCTGAACGGCTCACCGCTCGCGACGCGACGGACGTCATCGGCTGCCACGTCGCCGACCTGTTCCTCCCCGACGAGCGGACCACGTCGGTGGCGTCCCTCGAGGCGGCGGCTCGAGGCGAGACCGGTCACCTCGAGCTCGGGTTGGCGTGCGCCGACGGGCGTCGTGTCCCCCTCGGTATCAGCTGGGCGCCACTCGTCGTCGATGGCCTCACCGTCGGGCTCGTCGGCGTCGGCTGTGATATCACGACCCGCAAGGCCCTCCAGCACGAGCTGGCGACCATGGCGGCCAGTTTCCGCGCCCTCGCGTCCGGCACCGACCTCGCGATGTACCGGTTCGGCTTCGACCCGACCATGCGGGTCGACTACGTCAACCCCAGCTTCGAGCGGGGTATGGGTGTCTCCCTCGACCAGCTCACCAACGACCCCTCTCCGCTGTGGAAGCGGCTCGACCCCGACGCTCGCGACGGGTTGGCACGTTCCCGGAAGGGCGAGGACGTCACCTGGCCGATCGAAGGTCGCTTCGAGCACCCCGACGGGCACACGCTGGACATCCAGCTGTACGA
This sequence comes from Nitriliruptor sp., assembly GCF_040882075.1. Lineage (NCBI taxonomy): Bacteria > Bacillati > Actinomycetota > Nitriliruptoria > Nitriliruptorales > Nitriliruptoraceae > Nitriliruptor > Nitriliruptor sp. The sequence continues at coordinate 4,511 of NZ_JBBEBZ010000014.1, read as the reverse complement.
GGTGCCGCTACGGAACATCCACGGCGAGCTCGAGTGGGTGCTCGGCATCGCTCAGGACGTCACCGACCGCCGACGTCAGGAGCGTGCGCTCGCGTCAGCCCTGGAGCTCGAGCGGGCCGCCGCCACCCGGCTCCGTCGCGTGGACGAGCTCCGGCAGGTCTTCCTCCAGGCGGTCTCGCACGAGCTGCGGACGCCCCTGACGGCCATCCTCGGTTTCGCCGCGATCCTCCGCGACCACGGTGGCGAGATGCCGCCGACCCACGCACGCACGCTGGCGGATCGGATCCACCGCCAGGGTCTTCGGATCCAGCGGCTGCTCGACGACCTGCTGGACGTGGACCGGCTCTCGCGCGGGGTGCTCACGCTCGAGCGTGTCCGGACCGACCTCGCCGTGGTGGTCCGCGCCATGTGCGCCGAGCACGGCGACGCGGGGGTCGAGGTCATCACCTCCCCGACGCCGGTAGCCGTCGATCCGCAGAAGATCGAACGCATCGTCGAGAACCTGCTGAGCAACGCCCGGCGCCACGCGGGGCCCGATGCCGGCGTCCGGGTCACCGTCGTGCTGGCTGGACCCGGTGGGCCGGCGTTGCTCGTGGTCGAGGACGACGGCCCGGGGGTCCCGGTCGAGCTCCGCACCACCATCTTCGAGCCGTTCGAGCAGGGACCGAGAGCCGAGGGGGCACCGTCACCGGGGACCGGCATCGGGCTCACGCTGGTGGCCGCCTTCGCCGAGCTGCACGGTGGCCGGGCACGGGTCGACACCGGCGACCTCGGCGGCGCGCGCTTCACCATCGAGATCCCGACCGACCACATCACGGCCGACCGACGGTGACGGACCCGGTCGTCAGCTGGTCCTGTACGCAGAACGAGAAGGCGGTGTGTGAGCACCGCGACCGACCGATGAGGAGCACGACGTGACCACCAGCAGCTCGAAGGCCCACTGGAACGGCGACCTGAAGGGTGGCAGCGGTCAGATGATCGTTGGCCCCGATCGGTACGAGGGCCCCTTCACCTTCGCCAGCCGGTTCGAGGGTTCCGGTGACGCCACCAACCCCGAGGAGCTGCTGGCTGCCGCCCACGCCGGATGCTTCTCGATGGCCCTATCCAACATCCTGGCGTCGGACGGTCACACCCCTGACGAGGTCCGGACCGAGGCCACCATCACCCTCGGCAAGGTCGACGACGAGCCGGCCATCACCGAGATCGCGCTGGCGACCGTCGGCAAGGTCCCGGGCATCGACGAGGCGACGTTCACCGAGTACGCGCAGAAGGCCAAGGACGGGTGTCCGGTCAGCAAGCTGTTCGCCGGCGGGACCGCCGAGATCACCCTCGAGGTGACCTTCGAGTCCTGACCCGCGGTTCCTGGCGCTTGGCCGCCAGGAACCGCCGAGCGGTGGCGGACGTGGGTCACGCGGGGGTGACGAGGTCGCGCGGGACGTCGCGGATGTCGGCCACGCCCGCCAGCGTCGCGGCGTGTTCGAGTTCGTCGGTCAGGCCGGTGAGCACGTCGCGAACGCTGTCGGCGCCGCCGGTCGCGAGCCCCCAGAGGGCGGGCCGTCCGACGAAGACGCCCCGCGCGCCGAGCGCTAACGCGGTCAGCACGTCGAGCCCGCGTCGGACCCCGCCGTCGACGTAGACCTCGGCGTCGTCCCCGACGGCGTCGGCCACCTCGCCGAGCGCTGCCGCGGTCGCGACGGTCCGGTCGAGCTGCCGACCACCGTGGTTGGAGACCCACACCGCGGAGGCGCCGGCGTCGAGCGATGCGCGGGCGTCGTCGGCGCGCACCACGCCCTTGACCACGATCGGCACCCCGCCCGCCCGCTCGCGGAGCCAGGCGAGGTCGTCGAAGGTCAACCCTCGGTCGTGGTCGGCGAACAGCGCCGCGAGCCCGGACCCGCGGCCCGTCCCCGCCGCGGCGTCGCCGTCGGGCATCGACAGGGGGACGTTGGCCATCTGCATCCCGTCGCGGAGCGCGAAACCGTTGCGTTCGTCACGCCAGCGGCGACCGAGGACCGGTGTGTCGACGGTCAACACCAGCGCCCGGTACCCGGCAGCGACGGCCCGGTCGACCAGCTCGCCGGCGTAGCCACGGTCGACGAAGACGTAGAGCTGGAACCATCGCGGCGCGTCCGGCGCGGCAGCGGCGACGTCCTCGAGCGACACCGTCGCGAGCGTGGAGACGGTCATCAGCGCGCCCGCTGCGGCGGCGCCGCGTGCCATCCCCACCTCGCCGTCGGGGTGGGCGAGCTGCTGGTAGGCGGCCGGGGCGACGCCGATCGGGGTCGCCACGTGCGTGCCGAGGAGCGTCGTCGCGGTGGACACGGTCGACACGTCGCGCAGCACCTGCGGGCGGAGCCGCCAGCGGTCCCAGGCGGTGACGTTCTCGCGGAGGGTGGTCTCGGTCTCCGCGCCACCGGCGTAGTAGTCGTAGCCCGCCGGGTCCATCGCCGCGCGTGCCGCGGCCTCGAGCGCCGACAGGTCCACGGGTCCTCCGGGGGTGGGTGGCGGGCCGGTCAGTAGGCGACCGCGCGGTCCTCGTGGTCGGGGGCCAGCTGCGGGCGCAGCTCCGATGGGAAGGCGATCGTGTCGGGGTCGCCGTCCGAGACGTAGCGCCGCTCGGGAGCCTCCGCCAGCACCTCGAGCCAGTAGTTGGAGCCGAAGTCAGGGTCGCCGTCGACGGGTTCCGGCTGCGAACGGATGCGCGGGATCGCCAACGGATCGAAGGTCGCGTCGTACGGCGATGGCGCGGGGCCGGAGCCGACCAGCAGGCCCGCGAGGTGGGTGTACTCGACGCCGTCGGCACTCCCCGAGGCCACCAGCGTCGGGTCCTCCGGCCGGACGCCGAAGGGGTAGGACAGCGTGCGGACCTCGGTGCCGGGGACCGCCTCCTGGATGTTGGCGACGCCGCCGGCGAGCGCGCACTGGACCCCCTCGGCGTCGAGCTGGCGGAGGTTCTCGTGGCCGGCGGTGTGGTTGCCGATCTCGAAGCCCAGGTCGGCGAGCGCGGCCAGCAGCTCCGCGCCGCGCTCGGCGTTCGCGCCGAACAGCGAACCGAGGACGTAGAACGACCCCGCCGCTTCGAACCCGTCGAGCTCGTCCTCGAGCCGGAGCATGATCCCGACCGCGGTGTCCGGGTCGACCTCGCCGTCCTCGGTGAGCGCGAACTGCTCGCGGGTCGAGTCGTCGAAGGTGAGCACCACCGGGGTGGTTCCGGCCGGCACGTCGATACGGCCCGACACCAGCTCCGCGGTCGTGATCGGGACGTAGCCCTCGTCGTGGAGGCGGCGGAGCTCGGCCTCGAACTGCTCGGGGGTGTTGTCGTAGTCCCCACCACCGTCGGGGAGCAGCCGGTGGTACATCAGGACCGGGATCTGGCCGAGCTCGTTGGCCTCGACCTCCGCCGCGGCCGCGGCGGGATCCGGTGCCTCCTCGACGACCTCCTCGGGCTCCTCCTCGTCCGCGGGGCCCCCATCGTCGGGCGCGGCCGATGGCTCGGTGCTCGGTGGGGTCTCACGCGGCGCGTCCTCGCCGCACGCGGCCCCGAGCAAGGCGAGGACGAGCAGCGCGGAGATGGTGGTCCGGAGAGGCACGGCGGGCTCGCGGGGTCGGGAGCGGCGGACGGTACGTTCCCCGGCCGACCTCCGCACGCGCAGCTGCGTCCACGCGCTCGCGGACCGCACCTCGGGGGAACCGATCGTGAGCGAACTCGTGCCTGGGACCACCTTCTCCGCCGCTCGACGCGCCCGCCGCCCGCGATCGGGCACCCTCGGCGTCGTCGCCGCCACGGCGCTGATCGTCGCTGCCTGCAGCGCGGGCCCCGAGCTGTCGTCCGACGGACCGGGCGACGGTGAGCTGCTGAACGCCGAGCAGCTCGCGTCCGCGACGATCGTCGTCACGGCCGACACCGCCGAGCCCGACCCGGAGCTGTTCGCCGAAGCGACCGTCGAGCACGACGGGCGCGACGTCACCGATGCGGCGACCCGGGAGGACGGCGAGCTGCGCTACCCGCTGGCCGACCTCGACGACGGCGACCACGAGGTGACCGTCGACGTGCCCGGCGGTGGGACGCAGACCTTCAGCTTCTCGGTGGACGCCACACCGCCTGAGCTCGAGATCACCGATCCGGAGGATGGGGTCGTCTTCGGCGACGACCCGCTCACGCTCGCCGGCAGCACCGACCCGGACGCGACGCTGACGATCGACGGCGACGAGGTGACCGTCGAGGACGACGGCGCCTACGAGCACACCTACGACGAGGTGCCCGACGCGCCCATCGCGCTCGTCGCGACCGACCTCGCCGGGAACACCACCGAGCAACAGCTCGAACTCACCCGTCTCCCCTCCCGCGTCCAGGTCGACGAGGTCCGGGCCGTCCACGTCACGCCCCACGCGTGGGCGACGCCGAGCTTCCGCGAGCGGGTGCTGAAGATGTTCGATGACGGGCTGATCAACGCCATCCAGCTCGACCTCAAGGACGAGGGTGGTCGGATCGGGTACGTCACCGAGGTGCC
>NZ_JBBEBZ010000013.1:1577-46712 GCF_040882075.1 Nitriliruptor sp. | reverse complement strand
CCGAGCCGTCGCCCGGCGAACGCCCACCACTTGCCGTCATCAGACTGCATCCGCGTCGGTGGGCCGGGGTGGGCCTGCTGGCCGCACTGTGCTCGACTGACGGTCCGCCCGAGGCCCGAAGGTTGCACGTGACCGACCTGCGCTCCGTTCCCGATCCCCGCGCCGACCTGCCGCAGGTCGACGCGGTGGTCCGCGTTCTCGGCGACCTCGTGACGTCGGTCGGCCACGGCCCGGTGACGGGCGCGGTCCGCGCCGAACTCGACGAGCGACGGTCGACGCTGTCGCCGGGCGGTACGGCCCCGACGCTCGCCGAGGTGGCGGACGCCGCCGCCGGACGGGTGCGGGCGGGCCGTGCCGGGAAGCTGGTCGCCGTCGTCAACGCCACCGGGGTGGTGCTCCACACCAACCTCGGGCGTGCCCCGCTGTCGGCCGCGGCCCGCGACGCGGCCATCGCCGCCGCGGGCTACAGCTCGGTCGAGCTCGACCTCGACACCGGTGAGCGCGGATCGCGCACGGCCCACGTGGGGGAGCTGGCCGCGGCGGCGTGCGGCACCGAAGCGGCGACGGTCGTGAACAACGGCGCTGGTGCCCTGCTGCTGGTCCTGGCGGCGTTGGCCGGCGGCCGCGAGGTCATCGTCTCCCGCGGCGAGCTGGTCGAGATCGGCGGGTCCTACCGGCTGCCCGACGTGATGGAGGCAGCCGGCGTCGAGCTCGTCGAGGTGGGGACCACGAACCGGACGCGGCTGGCCGACCACCGCCGAGCCGTCGGCCCCGACACCGGCCTGCTGCTGAAGGTGCACCGGTCCAACTTCGACATCGTCGGCTTCACCGAGGACGCGTCGCTGCCCGACCTGGTCGACCTCGGCCGCGAGGTCGACGTGCCGGTCGTCCACGACCTCGGTTCAGGCCTGCTGGTGGACCCGCCGCACGGGTCGCCGCTGGCGGGCGAGCCGTCGGTCGCTGCCTCCGTCGCGGCCGGCGCCGACCTCGTGGTCATCTCTGGCGACAAGCTGCTCGGCGGCCCGCAGGCAGGGATCATCGCCGGGCGCGCCGACCTCGTCACGGCTTGCCGAGCCCACCCCCTGGCACGCGCGCTGCGGATCGACGCCATGCAGCGCGCCGCCCTCGAGGTGACGCTGGCGACCCACCTCCGTGACCCCGTCCCGCACGAGCTCCCGGCCGTGGCGATGCTCCACGCCGACGTCGAGGTGCTGCGGGAGCGGGCGCTCCGCGTCGCAGCGGCCTGCGGCCCGGACGCCGAGGCCGTCGCGACGACCGGTCGCGTGGGTGGCGGATCGCTGCCCACCAAGGAGCTGCCGTCGTGGGCGGTCGCGATCGGCGGGGGTTCTTCCGCGGAAGAGGGTCGGGGGTCCGCGGAGGGAGAAGGAGGCACTTCTTCCGCGGAAGAAGCCTGTGGTCCGACCGCTTCCGCGGAAGCGCTCGCCGCGGCGCTCCGTGCGGGCGATCCGCCGGTCCTCGGACGGATCAGCGAGGGCCGGTTGCTGCTGGACCTGCGAACGGTGCCGCCGAGCGGCGACGGGCAGCTGGTCGAGCTCGTGGCCATCGCCCGCACGGTCGCCGCCCGCAGCGCCGCCGCCCGGGCCGAGGCTGACCGCGGCGGGGTGCCAGCGGTGCCGGCCCCCGATCCGACCTCGCCTCACCGCGCGGGCTCGGAGGACGTCTGACCGGGCAGCGCGTCCTCGTCACCGCCGGGCACGTCGACCACGGCAAGTCCACCCTGGTCCGCGCCCTCACGGGCACCGATCCCGACCGGCTCGCTGAGGAACAGCGCCGCGGCCTGACGATCGAGCTCGGCTTCGCGTGGTGCGAGCTGCCGCCGAGCCCGGACGGCACCCGCCAGACCGCAGCGTTCGTCGACGTGCCAGGGCACGAGCGCTTCATCGGGACGATGCTCGCCGGCGCCGGGCCGGCGCCCGCCGCGCTCCTGGTGGTCGCCGCGGACGACGGCTGGTCGGCGCAGACCGAGGAACACGTCGAGGTCCTCGACCTGCTCGGTGTCCACGGTCTGGCGGTCGCGGTCACCAAGACCGACACGGTCCCGGCCGAGCGGACCGACGAGGTGGTCGCCGACGTGACCGGGCGCCTCGCCGGTACCAGCCTCGAGGGCGCACCGGTGGTCCGCACCGCCGCCCCCGACCGCGTCGGGATCGACGAGCTCGAGCGGGTGCTCGCCGACCGGTTCGCCCTCCGGCCAGCTCCCACCGACCACGGGCGTCCGCGGCTGTGGGTCGACCGGGTGTTCCCCGTCCGCGGCGCCGGCACGGTCGTGACCGGCACGCTCGCTGGCGGCGTCGTCCGGGCGGGCGACGCGCTCCGGGTGTTCCCGGGAGACCACGACGTGCGGGTCCGGGGCATCCAGACCCTCGGCCGCGACGTCGAGATCGCGGCGCCTGGGACCCGGGTGGCCCTGAACCTCGTCGGCATCGACCGTGACGGCATCTCACGCGGCGACGCGGTCGTCGGTGGTGGACCGTGGCGGTCGACGACCCGCCTGAACGCCGTGGTCCGGGCCTTGCCAGGACGGACCGTGGACCGGGCCGGCGCGTGGGTCGTCCACGCCGGGTCGGCGTCGGTCCCGGCACGGGTGCTGCCGCTGACCGACCCGATCGTCGGCGAACGGACCGGCCGAGGTGGTGCCTGGAGCACCACCGCGCTCGCGAAGGATGCTGGAGCGGACGACGGTCCGACGTACCTGGCCAACGTGGGGGCGGTGCGCCTGCTGCTGGACGCACCCCTGCCGCTGGTCGCCGGCGACCGGCTGGTGCTCCGCGAATCGGGCCGCCGCGAGACGACCGCAGGCGGGCAGGTCGTCGACCCCGATCCGGGGCCGCCACCGCGCGGGCGTGCGGCGCGGGAAGCGCAGGTGCTGGCGCTCGGACGCATCGCGGCAGCGGAGGGACCCGCCGGGCGCCTCGCCGCGCTGCTCGAGCTGCACGGTGGTGTGCTCCCGGGGACCGCGGCCCTCGCGGCCGCGGGCGTGCCAACCGGCGGGCCTCGACCGGCCGGCATCCTCGCGGTGGGTGGCCACGCCGTGCTCGAGTCGGTGTGGCTCGGCTGGACCGAAACCGTCGTCGCGGCCGCGGGTGGGGACAGCACGACCCGCGAACGGCTGACCGTTGCGGCCGCCGCAGCTGGCGCACCGCCCGACGTCGCGGCCGAGCTCCCCGACCGGTTGGTCACCGACGGTCAGCTCGTCCGGACCCCGACCGGGTTCGCCGTCGCCGGCGCCGAGGTGACCGACACCCGGTCGGCCCTCGACGAGCAGCTGCTGGCGGCCCTGCGCGCCGAACCGTTCTCGCCGCCGGACCTCACCGCCACGGCCAAGGCGCTCGGGATCGATCACCGCGGGGTGAACCGCCTGGTCCAGGCAGGTGCGATCGTCCGCGCCGGCAAGGTGGCGTTCGCCGCCGACGCGGTCACGCGAGCCGTCGACCTGCTCGAGGACCTCGAGGCCGCCACGGGAGCGTTCGCCGCGGCCCAGGCCAAGGACGCGTGGGGAACCACCCGCCGCTACGCGATCCCGCTCCTCGAGCACCTCGACCGCACGCGCGTCACCGACTTCGACGGCCAACTCCGCACCCTCACCGACCGCCGCCCCACCTCTCCGGCCTAGAGAACACGCGCGGACGCGGGTTCCCTCGGCCCACCGCCGACCTCGGACCGGCCACCCGCCCAGAGAACAGGCGCGGACGCGGGTTCCCTCGGACCAGCGCCGACCTCGGACCGGCCACCCGCCCAGAGAACAGGCGCGGACGCGGGTTCCCTCGGACCAGCGCCGACCTCGGACCGGCCACCCGCCCAGAGAACAGGCGCGGACGCGGGTTCCCTCGGACGCGGACCCTCAGACGGGGGCGGGGCCGGCCTGACCGGGGGTGTCCTCAACGTCGTCGGTGGGGCCGGGCAGGGAGCCCTCGTCGCTGCCGTCGCGCCGACTGGCCTTCATCTGCGACTCGTGCACGTGGCGCCGGCCGCCGAGCAGCGCGTCACGGACCTCGCGTTCGAGCTCGACCGCGACCCGCCAGTAGGTGTCGTCGAAAGCCTCGACGATCTCGAAGGTCCAGCGGTCGGGGAGGGCGTTGCGCCCGACCCACTCGGTGGACAGGCGGTCGGCCAGCTCGGTGTGCCCTGCCGCACGCAGCTGCTGCACGCCCTCGCCGAGGACGAGGTCGGCGCGACCCATCTGCTGGTGGAAGGTGTAGAGGGCCCCGCGGGCGCGGATCATCCACTCGAACGCCTCGCTGACCTTGCCCACCGCCTCGACCGTAGCGTCGTCGGTGCCGTCGGGACGGGCGTGGTCCGGGTCCGGCTGCTCGGGCACGCCCGGCTCCTGTCTCGAGATCGCGTCAGGCGAGGTGGAGGATCGCCTCCACCTCGACGGGGCTGTCGAGCGGCAGCGAGGCGACACCGACCGCGGACCGGGCGTGCACCCCGGCATCGCCGAGCACCTCGGCGACCAGCGTCGATGCGCCGTTGGCGACGAGGTGCTGTTCGGTGAAGTCCGGTGTCGAGGCCACGAACACGGTGAGCTTGACCACGCGGACCCGGTCGAGGTCCGCGTCGGCGCCCCCGGCAGCTGCCCGCGCGACCGCCAGGACGTTGATGGCGGCGCTGCGGGCGAGGTCCGCCGCCTGCTCGGTGGTGACCTGGTCACCGCACCGGCCGGTCGCTGGCAGCGCACCGTCGACCAACGGCAGCTGCCCGGCCGTCAGCACGAGATCACCGACCGTGGCCCACGGCTGGTAGGCCGCGGCGGGCGCGGGCGGGTCGGGCAACGTCAGCCCGAGCTCGGACAGGCGGTCGGCAGCTCCCACGGCGCGCTCCTTGCTTCTTGCGAGATCGGCGTCCGCCCCTGGTGGGTCGGACGGGCGGATACCGCCGCTCAGTCCGCGAGCGGACGCTTGAAGTAGGCGACGTTGTCGACCACGCAGACCAGCTCCCACCCGTCGCCGCCCCACTGGTTCAGGATCTGTTGGAGGGCGTGGCTGATCAGGGGGGCGGTGGCGTACTCCCAGCGCGTCACGGGGCACCTCGGCTCGTCGACCTGGCGCGGCCGGAGATGACCGCGGGCCGCGAACCTACGCCGTCAGGCGCTGCGCGGCATGGGCCGCTGCTCGCGAGCGACCAGCGTCCGCCGGTCCGCCTCGCCGAGCCCGCCCCACACGCCGTACAGCTCGCCCTCGGCGATGGCGTGCTCGCGGCAGGCCTCGAGCGCGGGGCAACCGGCGCAGACGGCCTTGGCCCGGGCTTCGCGGGCGAGACGCTCCCGCTTGGGCTCGAACCGGTTGGGCCCGAAGAAGAGCACCGGGTCCTCGGTTCGGCAGCGCGCGCCGCGCTCCCACGCATCCTCCGCCCGGGCCGCCACCAGCTCGGCGATCCGGTCCATCATCTCGTTCCGCTCACGCAACGCCCATCCCCCTCGGTGCTGGCCGACGCGCCGACGGGGACACTACGTCCGGGTGGTAGGGGTTGACTAGACCCAGACCGCTCGCGGTCGTTACTCACCCGCTCACCACCGCAAGCACCAGAGGTCGCCGCTCGAGCCGACGAGGGCCAGGCGGCGAGGGATCAGGCGCTGGCGGGACCGCTGGCGCCGGTCGGGGCCGTCTCCACACGCTCAGGATCGAACGCTTCGACCAGCACCACGGGGCCATCGACGGCGTGGACGCGCACCGGCGTGCCGACCTTGGCGCGCTTCGCGTCACCGGTCCAGCGGGCCCGCCAGAGGGCGCCGTCGAGGTAGACGTGCCCCTCCGGGTTGAGCACCGAGCGCACGATCCCGACCTTGCCCACCAGGTCGTCGACGGTCACGCCCTCGGGACCGGCCTGGGCACGCAGGATCGAGGTCATGACGAGGACGAAGAACGCGAAGACGGTGACGGTGGTCGCGATCACCAGCCACACCGGCAACGCCAGCACCTCGGCGTCGTAGAAGTTGAGCGAGCCGACGACGAAGGCGACGGTCGCGGCCAGCGTCACCGGTCCGAAGCCGGCGACGGCCGTATCGACCGCGTACAGCAGCAGGCCGAGCACCACGAGCGCGACCGCCCACCAGGTCACGGGAAGCACCGTCAGCCCGAAGGCGCCGATGGCGGTGGTGATGAGCCCGGCCAGCCCGGCGACGCCGAAGCCGGGTTGGAAGACCTCGAACAGCAGCATGCCGAGGCCGACGGTGAGAAGCAGGTAGATGAAGGGTGCGGTGGTCGCTGCGTGCAGCAGGCGACGCAGCAGGCCGAGCGAGTGGAAGCGGACACCCACCTCGTCGCCCTGGATGGTCAGCACCTGGCCGCCCACCTCGGTGCCGTCGAGTTCCAGCAGGAGCGAGTCGAGCCCGGCGACGGTGAGGTCGGAGAGGCCGAGCGACTCGAGCTCCTCGGCGGGGACCATCCGCGTGAGGAGGGCGTCGAGGTCGGCGCCGGCATCCGGGGCCAGCTCGTCAGCGCGGTCCCGGACCGGGTAGGCGTCGGCCTCGTCGGTGAGGTCGGCGGGCGTCAGCGGCCCCACGGTCGCGTCGAGAGCGACCGCACGGACGTCGGCGGCCAGCCACAGCAACCCGGCGGCTCCGGCCGCGCGGGGCGCCGACCCGAGCGGGCCGACCAGGACGGCGACCGGGACCGGGGAGTCCTGGATGGCGGCGAGCAGCTCGTCGGTGTCGACCGAGACGCCGCCACCCGCGTCGAGCTGCAGCACCACCAGGACCGACCCCTCGTCGGCAGCCAGCTCGAGGACCTCGAGGATCTGCGCGGAGGTCGGGGGGTCGAGGAAGCCGTCGAGGGGCAGGATCTCGACCAGCCGGTCGGCGGACTTGGCTTCGGTGGTCGGCAGCCCACCGGCCCCGTCCTGGCCCTCGGTCTGCGCCGTCGCGAGCGTGGCCGTGAGGCCGAGCAGCAGCCCGGCGAGCACGACGAGGAGGAGGGTCCGGCGGAGCGCCGGTGCGAGGGAGCTCATGGGCGCGGAGGGTACCGGCGGACGGCCGGGGTCCCGGTCCCCGCCTGAGTAGGCTCGCGGTCTATGCCTCCACCGCTACCCGACGGCTTCGATGGCCTCCTCCCAGCCAACGTGGTGATCGTCACCGGGAAGGGCGGCGTCGGGAAGACCACCGTCGCCGCCTCGCTCGCGCTCGCCGCAGCGTCCTCCGGACGACGGACGCTCCTGGTCGAGGTCGAGGGGCGTCAAGGGTTCCACCGCACCTTCGGCACCCACCCCTGGGACTACGCCGAGCGCGAGTTCCGGTCCGGTCTCTGGGGTGCGGCGCTCGACCCGGCGGACTCGGTCTACGAGTACCTCGAGATGTTCTACGGCCTCAAGCGCGTCCAGTGGCTGATGGAACGCTCGAACGCGCTCGATTTCGTCACGACCGCCGCCCCCGGCCTGCGTGACCTCCTGCTCATCGGCAAGATCTACGAGATCGAGGCGCGCCGGCGCGAGGACGGCCGCCGCCAGTACGACCTCATCGTGGTCGACGCCCCACCGACCGGCCGGATCGTGCCGTTCCTCGAGGCACCGGAGGGTGTCACCGAGATCGTGCGGGTCGGACCGATCAAGCGACAGGCGGGCCAGATCCGCGACATGCTGCAGAACCCCCGCCGGGTCCAGGCGATCATCGTCACCCTGCTCGAGGAGATGCCGGTCCAGGAGACGGTCGAGGCTGTCGCCGCCCTGACCGCCGCCGGCGTCGCCGTCGGACCGATCGTCGCCAACCAGGTGGTCCGTCCACGGCTCGACGACGCCGCGACCACGGCGTTGGTCGCGCTCGGCGCCGAGGGACTGCAGCGTCGCGCCGAGGAAGTCGGGGCGACGATGTCCGGCCGCACGGCGGAGCTGGCGCTGCAGGTCGCCACCGAGCACCACTCCCGGGTCGACATGCAGCGACGGCTCCGGGGCGAGCTCGAGACCCGCACCGGGCACGGTGTCCTGAACCTGCCCCTGCTCACCGGGGCGAGCTTCGACCTGCGCGACATCGAGGTGCTCGCCGACACCCTCGCGGTGCAGGTCGGCGAACCTGGCCCCCGCGCGGCCGACCTTCTCGACGGCATCGTCGACCTCGACGCCGACCGTGGAGGTCACGCGTGAGCCCCGGACGGGTGGGCCCCGGGAAGACCGACGGACGGGTGGGCCCCGAGAAGACCGACGGACGGGTGGGCCCCGGGAAGACCCACGGCCTCGAGGACTCGATCCGCGACGCGCACGTGCTGGTCACGACCGGCGCCGGCGGGGTCGGCAAGACCACGACCGCGGCTGCGCTCGGCGTCGCCGCGGCGCGGCAGGGTCGCCGGGTGCTGGTGCTGACCATCGACCCGGCCCGCCGCCTCGCGCAGGCGATGGGGCTCGACGGGCTCGACGACACCCCCGCTCGGGTCCCGCTGCCCGACGAGGTGACGGGTGAACTGCACGCGATGATGCTGGACATGCAGACCACCTTCGACCGGCTCATCGACACCCACGCGACCTCGCCCGCCAACGCCCGCGCGATCAAGTCCAACCGCATCTACCGGACCCTGTCGTCGACCCTGTCGGGCACCCAGGAGTACATGGCGATGGAGCGGCTCCACGAGCTCCACGAGACCGGCGAGTGGGACCTGCTGGTGGTCGACACCCCGCCGACCCGCAGCGCGCTCGACTTCCTCGACGCCCCGAAGCGCATGACCTCGTTCCTCGACGGCAAGCTGCTGCGCCTGCTGCTCAAGCCGTCGGTGGCTGCGGGTCGCGGCGTCGGCAAGGCCATCGGGTTCGGCGCGACGGCGTTCATCCGCGTGGCCGGCAAGGTCACCGGCATGGACCTGCTCGAGGACCTCGCCGACTTCTTCCGCAACTTCGAAGGCATGTACGACGGGTTCAAGGAGCGAGCGGCGCAGGTGCTCGTCCTCCTGCAGCAGCCCTCCTCCCGGTTCGTCGTGGTGACCTCGCCCGAGCCGCCGCCGCTGCGCGAGGCGAGGTTCTTCCTCGAACGGCTCGAGCAGGAGGGCCTCAACGCGGCGGGGCTCGTGGTCAACCGGGTCCGCCCCGAGGTCCCGCGCGATCCCTCCGATGCCGCGCTCGCCCGCGCCGCCGAGGCACAACCGGACGACGACCTCGGCCGCGGGGTCGCCGGGGCGCTGTTCCTGCTCGGCGACGTCCGCGGCCTGGCCGCCCGGCAGCGCCGCGACGTCGACGCCGCCCGGTACGGGCTCCGGGTCGACCCGGTCGTCCACGTGCCGCTGCTCGGGGACGACGTGCACGACCTCGATGGCCTCAGCGCCATCGCGACCACCCTGACGACGGGGAGCACCAGGTGAGCGAGTCAGACGCGGGACACGACACGGACCAGGACGGGGACGGGGACGGGACCGCCACCGACCAGGAGCTCGGAGACCTCCCTGGCGTGGCCCCTGGCGACCCGACGGAGGCCGCCGGCGCGGGTGACGACGCCTCGGCTACCACGGCCGACAGCGCGGACGAGGAGGACGGGGACGAACCACACGTCTCATCCGCACTCGCGGCCGTCGCGCAGGCGTCGACCCCTCCCCGACCACCCCGCCGCACCGGGGTCTTCCTCGATCCCGAGGACCTGCGGACCCACGTGGGCGCGCTGCTGCGGGCGATCCTCGGCGGCTACGAGGTCGACACCTTCGGCAACTACACCTTCACCCACGAGGGCGCACGCATCTTCGTGACCGTCAACGGGTCGCCGATCGGCCCGCAGGTGGGCGTGTTCTCGGTGACCAACCTCGAGCTCGACCTGAGCCCCGAACTCGCGACCTTCCTGCTCGTCACCAACCACACGCTCGGGTTCGGCGCCTTCAGCTACGACACCGGCAACCGCGCGGTGTGGCTGCGCCACACCCTGCTCGGCACGACGCTCGATGGCCCGGAGCTGCAGAGCGCCGTCGCGGCCGTCGCGACGACCGCCGCTCGGCTCGATCACCCGATCCGGGACCGCTTCGGTGGCCGGACCTTCGCGGACGCGCCCGACGACGTGCAACGGGGCGTGGAACCTCCCCAGGTCGATCCCGAACCGTCGGCACCGAACGCGTCCGGATACCTGTAGCCGCCGTGCCCAGCGCGATGCGGGTGGCGACTAGCTGACGCGCGCCAACGCGCTGCGGCGCGCGAAGGCACGACGCTGGCGCTCGGTCAGACCGCCCCAGACACCGTGATCGATGTCGTGGCTGATGGCGTAGGTGAGGCACTGGTCCTTGACCGGACAGCGGGCGCAGACCTTGAGAGCCGGGCGCGCCTCGTGGAGGCCACGGGCGAAGAACAGCTCCGGGTCGACCCCTCGACAGCGGGCCTGATCCGCCCAGTCCTGGTCCTCCACGACCCCTCCTCCCACGTGCGGCCGCGTCCCAACGGTCGAGACCGCACGGCCCACATGTGGACGCTACGGACCGTCGAGCCGATGCTCCATAGCTCCGATGGGGGGTCTTGATCCGCCGAGGCGACTAGTCACAAGGCCCGGATCGAGGTGCCGCGGCGTGCCCGGCCGGGGCCTCCCGACGGCTGGGACGCGCCGCCGACCTCGGCGCACGCTCGGACGACCACGGACACCGTCCGTCGGTACCCTCCGGGCTCGCCAACGTCGCGGCCGAAGCGGCACACCGCGCGACGGCGCCACCGTCCCGTCCGAGGAGCACCCCCGTCGTGACCGCCGCGGCACCGTCCGGACGCTACGGCCCCATCGTCGCCCGTTTGAGCCTGGTGCTCGCGGTCGCGGCCGGGGTCGGTGTCCTGCTCGGCGTACTGGTGCTGCCCGCCGCCCTCGCCGCGTCGGACGTGCTGACCAGCTTCGAGCGGGACGTGCTCGACCTGCCACCGCTCGGCGAGGCGGACACGCCGCCGCAGAACTCCTACGTCTACGCCGCTGACGGCGACGAGCTCGCGGAGCTGACCTTCGAGGAGAACCGCGTCCCGGTCACCTTGGAGCAGATCCCCCCGGACGCGGTCAACGCCGTGCTCGCCACCGAGGACGCCGACTTCTACACCCACAACGGTGTCAACCACACCGCGATCGTCCGGGCCGCCCTCACCAACCTCCGGTCCGGCGGCATCGAGTCGGGCGCGTCCACCATCACCCAGCAGTACGTCAAGCTCGCGTTCCTCAGCCCGGAGCAGACCTTCGCGCGCAAGATCCAGGAGGGCATCTACGCCGTCGAGCTCGAGGAGCAGCTCCCCAAGGACGAGATCCTCGAGCGCTACCTCAACCGGTCCTACTACGGCTCGGGTGTCTACGGCATCGGCACGGCAGCGCAGCGGTACTTCTCCAAGCCGGTCGGCGAGCTGAGCCTCGGTGAAGCCGCGACCCTCGCAGGGATCCTGCGCAGCCCCGAGCGCAACAACCCGATCGCGGACCCGGACAACGCCCGCAACCGGCGCGACATCGTGCTCCGCCAGATGGCCGTCCACGGCTTCGTCAGCGACGCCCAGGCCCGCGCGGCGATCGACGCCCCGCTCGAGCCGACCATCTCCGAGCCACCTCCGCCGGAGAACCCGTACTGGGTCGAGTGGGTGTCGCGGCTGCTGACCAACGACGACGTCGCCCGTGCCCTCGGCAGCCAGACCGACGCGCTCGACGCGATGGGGTCGTCCTTCGAGGAACGTCGCCGCACGGTCTTCCAGTCGGGGTTGCGGATCCACACGACCCTCGAACCCGAGCTCCAGGCCGCGGCCGAGGCCTCGCTCCGCGACCACCTCAGCTACGAGGACGAGCCCGCCGAGGAGATCGCCCGCGAACCGTCGGGGGCCATCGTCTCGATCGAGCCGTCGACCGGCGCGATCGTGGCCATGGCCGTCGGCCCGCGGGCGTACGGCAGCTGCAGCGAGGACGGCAGCTGGGTCGGCACCGGCCCCCGTGGCGAACTGCTGTGCGACCGGACCAAGGTCAACCCGGCCGTCCCGACCAACCCGGGCGCGGACCAGGGTGCGCCGGAGGGCCGCCAGCCGGGGTCGGCGATGAAGCCGCTGCTCATCGCGGCCGCGCTCGAGGACGGTGTCTCGCCCGCGCTGACGGTCGACGCGACCGGACCGCAGGACATCGAGGGCTGCGCGAACCAGGGTCGGCCCTACACCGTCAGGAACTCGGGCGGCAACGGCGTGCTCGACATGTACGAGGCGGTCAAGCAGTCCTCGAACGTCTACCACGCCCTGCTGATCGCCGACATCGGTCCCGACAAGCTCCTCGACGTGGCCGGCCGGTTCGGCATCGACACCACCGACCACGTGCCCGGCTGCTCGCTCGCGCTCGGCACGGGGCCGACGACCCCGCTCGAGATGGCGTCCGCGTACGCGACGTTCGCCAACCGCGGCGTCCACTGCGCCCCCTTCCCGATCACCCGCATCGAGGACGCCGAGGGGCGGGTCATCTGGGAGCACCAGCCCGACTGCACCCAGGTCATCGACACCGAGGTCGTCGATCGCGTCGTCGACATCATGGTCGGCTCGGTCCAGCCAGGCGGGACCGCCCCCGGCGCGAACCTCGGCCGGTGGCCGACGCGCGGCAAGACCGGGACCACCAACAGCTACGTCGACGCCTGGTTCGTCGGCTACATCAAGCAGCTCGCGACGGCGGCCTGGATCGGGTACGACAACGGGACGCTGTCGTTCGAGACCGAGGACGCCGCGCGTGCGGTCTGCGGTTCCGGCGAGGGCGCGACCTTCCAGAGCGGCGAGGTGTGGGTCTGCCCCGAGCCGACGGCACAGACGCTCGAGAACGTCCGCATCGCCGGTCAGCAGCGGGCGCGCGTGTTCGGATCCACCATCCCCGCCCCGATGTGGGCGCAGTACATGCGTCAGGCCGTCCAGCGCTTCGATCCCGAGGGCTTCCCCGACCCCGGTCCGCTCCCGACGGGATCCGTCCCGAACGTCCTGCGCGCCGGTTCGGTCGCCGAGGCGGAGCGGATCGCGATGGCCGCGGGCTTCCGGTTGCGCACCGCCGAGGTCGACGATCACCGCCCCGCCGGCACCTTCGTGGAGCAGCGTCCAGGGAGCGGGGCCCGTGCCCCGCTCGGTACCCAGATCATCCTCGAGATCTCCAACGGTGAGGGCACACCACCGACGGTCCCATCGGTGGTGGGGATGACGCTCGCCGACGCCACCGGCGTGCTGACCGGCGCGGGTTACGGGGTCCGCCGCGTCGACGTCGAGGTGAACGACGCCGGGTCGGTGGGGCGTGTCCTCCGCCAGTCGCCGGGCGCGGGGTCGGCCCTCGTCCCCTACGACCCGGACGTCTCCATCGTCGTCGTCGAGGTCGGGATCGAGTCGACCACGCCGGAGCCGGCCCCGACCACCCCGACCGTTCCGCCGGGTGGCGGTGACGGCGACGGTGGTGACGGCGGTGGTGACGGCGGCGACGGTGGTGACGGAGGCGCCGACGGGCAGGGCGGCTCCGACGGAGGAGGCGGGCGCGGTGGCGGCCCGCCGTCGGACCGGGATCCGTGATCGGCCGCCTCGCTGCCAGCGCGATCGGTGCGGGTGCCGCGACGGCTGCCTACGCGACGCTCGTCGAGCCGCGTTGGTACCGGGTCCGTCACCGCCGCTTCGAGCGGGCGCTGCGCCACCCCGGTCGCCTCCGGATCCTGCACATCGCCGACACCCACCTCGCCCCCTGGCAGGACCACCGGGTGCGGTTCCTGGCGTCGCTCGCCGACCTCGACCACGACCTGGTCATCGCCACCGGTGACCTGCTCGGGTGGGCCGACCACGAGGACGCCACCGCCAGGGCGCTGGCACCGCTGACCTCGGGCGGACGACCCGGCATCGTCGTGCTCGGGTCGAACGACCGCTTCGGGCCGGTGGCCAAGTCCCCGCTGGCGTACTTCACCGCACCGGAGCGGCGGGTCCACGGTCGGCGGCTCGACACCGCTCGGTTCGTCGGAGCGCTCGAGCATCACGGCTACCAGGTCCTGGTGGACGCGACCGCGGAGGTGGCGACGCCGGCGGGCACCGTGGCCGTCGGCGGGATCGACGACCCCCACCTCGCCTTCGGTCGGGGCCGCAGCCCCGACGAGGTCCTGCCGCCGGCCACCCAGGTCGCGCCGACCGACCTCGATGCCACGCTGCGGCTCGGCCTGGTGCACGCCCCCTACCAGGCGGCGCTCGACCGGCTCGTCGACGCTGGCCACGACGTGCTGCTGGCCGGGCACACCCACGGCGGGCAGGTGCGTCTGCCGGGGGTCGGTGCGTTGACCGCCAACTGCGACATCCCACTCGACCAGGCCCGCGGAGCGTCCCGGTGGCGCGGTCGGTTCCTGCACGTCTCACCGGGGCTCGGCCACTCGGCGTACGCGCCGGTGCGGTTCGCGTGCCGCCCCGAAGCGACGCTGATCGAGCTGACCGGCTGACGCCCGGACCAGCGTCCCGGACGCGCCGAACGTCGGTTCCCGCGGCCGATCGGCTCGTCGCATCCCGCCCGTGCGCGCCGTTCGGGGGATGTTTCGCACCCCCTCACGGGCAGGTGTACGCTCCCGCCCGCTCCTGTTCGGGGGCGCCCTCGTACGACGGGATGTGGCGCAGCTTGGTAGCGCGCCTCGTTCGGGACGAGGAGGTCGTGGGTTCGAATCCCGCCATCCCGACCACACCGAGGGTCGTCCCCGAGCAGGAGCGTTCGCGTTGGACCTCGCCGAGCTGCAGGCCACCATCCGCGCCACCTACGGCGAGGCAGATCGTGCCCGCGGTGTCGACGCGACCTTCGGCTGGTTCGTCGAGGAGGTCGGCGAGCTGTCCCGTGCGATCCGGCGCGAGGGCCACGGCCGGCAGGTCGAGGAGTTCGGTGACGTCCTGGCCTGGCTCGTGACCCTGGCCGATCTGTGCGACGTCGACATCACCGAGGCAGCCCGCCGCTACGGACACGGGTGCCCGAAGTGCGACGCGTCGCCGTGCACCTGCGTCCACGGCTGAAGCGTCGCCGTCCGGCCAGCGCCGTCCCGTGATCCGGGATCAGGTGCGGTCCCTCAACCCGGCGCCGCCGCCGTCCGTCGACGCCTTCGCCTCGGTCAGGTCGAGCTCGCGTTCTCGCAGGTCGAGCTCACGCTCGCGCTGCGCGAGCTCCTGCTGGCGCAGCTCCAAGTCACGCTGCGCGCGCTCACGGCGGACCGCGTCCTCGACCGTCAGCGGGGGAGCGGGGGCCCGGCGAGTTGGCGCCGCACCTCGCTCCTGACGCAGACCTCTGAGCAACGACCAGGTCGCCAGCAGCAGCACGATCGCGAACGGGAAGCCGGCCGAGACGGCACCGGCTTGCAGGCCGGTCAACGCTTCCTCGCCCGCCAGCAGCAGCGCCGCGGCGACGAGTCCCTCGGTGATGGCCCAGAACACCCGGGTCTCGACGGCCGGGTGTAGGTCCCCGCCGGATGTGAGCATGTCGACGACGAACGACCCGGAGTCCGACGAGGTCACGAAGAACACCACGACCACGAAGATGACCAGCAGCGACAGCGCGGTGACCACGCCGCCCGGCAGACCGAGGTTCTCGATGAGGGCGAACATCGCGACGTCCTCGCCGGCTTCGGTGACCTCGTCGATCACCGCCGGGAGGCCGAGGGCGGTGTTGCCGAAGATGGTGAACCACGCGAACGAGGCGATGGTCGGGGCCAGCAGGACACCGAGGACGAACTCGCGGATGGTCCGGCCGCGGGAGACGCGGGCGATGAACATGCCGACGAACGGCGACCAGCTGATCCACCACGCCCAGTAGAAGATCGTCCAGTCCCCGAGGAACGCTTCGGCCTCCTCACCCGCGTAGGTGCCCGTGAAGGCCAGTGTCCGGAAGATGCCCTGGATGTAGTTGCCGGTGTTCTCCACGAACGCGAACAGCAGGAAGACCGTCGGCCCGACCAGCAGCACGATCACCGCCAGGGTCGTCGCCGCCACGATGTTGACCTGCGACAGCCGCTTGATGCCCTTGTCGAGACCGCTCACGACCGAGATGGTCGCGAAGGCGGTGATCACCCCGATGATCAGCAGCAGACCGCCGTCGCCACCGTCCCAGCCGAAGACCCGTTCGAGGCCTGCGGCGACCTGGGTCGCACCGAGCCCGAGCGAGGTGGCGATCCCGAACATGGTCGCCACGACCGCGAGCACGTCGATGGCGTGACCGATCGGGCCGTTGATGCGGTCGCCGAGCAACGGGTGGAACAGCGACCGGATCGTCATCGGCAGGCCCTTGCGGAACCCGAAGTAGGCCAAGCCGAGCCCGATGATCGCGTAGATGGCCCACGGGCTGAAGCCCCAGTGGTGGAAGGCGAAGTTCATCGCCTCCTGCGCCGCCTCGGGGGTACCGGCCTCCGCCCGTGGTGGTGAACCGGCCATGTAGATCGGCTCGGCGACCCCCCAGAAGACCAGCCCGATGCCCATCCCGGCGCTGAACAGCATCGCGAACCACGCGCCGGTCGAGTAGTCGGGCGTGCTGTCGTCGGGCCCGAGCTTGATCCGGCCGTAGGAGCTGATGGCCAGGAAGATGGCGACACCGAGCAGGATCGCCACGGTCGCGATCAGGAACCACCCGAAGGTGTCCTGGATGAACCCCTGGGTGGCGGCGAACGCCGACCCTGCGGCCTCCGTGGCGACCATGGTGAAGACCACGATCGCCAGGATGATCCCGGCCGAGGCCGGGAAGACGACGGGGTGGACGCTGGCACGGATGGCAGCGAGGCGGTCAGACACGGGGCAGCTCCAGCGTCGACGACGAGGGTCGACGGCGCGACGAGGTGCTGGCCCCGCTGCGGCGTCGACTCGACCCTACGCAGCTGGATGAGGTCGTCCCGAGCCCGAGGCGTCCGTACGGCCGCACCCGTGCGGTTCGAGGGACGTTCGGCCGGTCGGGGGCGAGGCGGGGCCTCAGCCTCGGCAGATCCTGGCTCTCAGGCGCCAGCAACCGCGGCCCCAACCGCCGGGCGACGACCCGCCGTCGGCAGTTCCTGGCTGCCAGGCGCCAGGATCCGCCGGGAAGGGTCAGCCGCGGACGACGAGCTCGGCGATCTGCACGGCGTTGAGCGCGGCGCCCTTCAGCAGGTTGTCCCCGACCACGAAGATGTTGGCGCTGTGCGGGTCGGTGAGGTCCTCACGGATCCGTCCCACCAGCACCTCGTCGCGTCCCGCCGAGCCGAGCGGTGTCGGGTAGGCGAGCGGTTCACCGTCGAGCCCGGTGCCGTCCTCGACCAGCAGCCCCGGGGCGCCGTCGAAGGCCTCGAGCAGGCCGTCGCGGGTGACGGGCTCGGCGAAGGTCAACCGGGCGGCGATGCCGTGACCGACCACCACCGGGACGCGCACGCACGTCGGCGAGATCCGCAGCGCGGGCAGGTGGAGGATCTTGCGCGACTCGTTGACGAGCTTCCACTCCTCGTCGGTGTAACGCTCGTCGGTGAAGTTGCCGCAGTGCGCCAGGACGTTGAACGCGATCGGCTTGCTGAAGGTCTCCGCCTCCACGGCCGCTTCGGCGTCGAGCCCGCGGGTGCGCAGACGTTCCTCGTCGCCGATCAGTTCGGCGCTCTGCTCGAGCAGCTCGGAGATCCCGCCCTGCCCGGCGCCACCGGCAGCTTGGTAGCTGGTGGCGACCACGTCGGTGAGGCCGAACGCGTCGTGCAACGGCTTGGCCGCGACCATCAGCACCATCGTGGTGCAGTTCGGGTTCGCGATGATGCCCTTCGGACGCGTACGAACCGCGTCCGGGTTCACCTCGCTCACGACCAGCGGCACCTCGTCGTCCATGCGGAACGCCGAGCTGTTGTCGATCACGACCGCGCCCTGCTCGGCGGCGACGGGTGCCCACTGCTTCGAGCGTGCACCGCCGGCGGAGAACAGCGCGATGTCGACGCCGGCGAAGGCGTCCTCGGAGACGGCGCGGACCTCGACCTCGCCGTCCCGCCAGGGCAGCTTCGACCCCGCGGATCGTTCCGAGGCGAGGAAGACCGGCTCGCCGTCGAGATCGAAGGAACGGTCGGCGAGCAGGCGGCGCATCTCGCGTCCGACCGCGCCGGTGGCCCCGACGATGGCGACCTTGGCACCCATCAGGACACCTCCTCGGTCACGACGAGCTCCTCGGAGAGCCCGAACGCTTCGTGGACGGCCTTCACCGCGGGCTCGACCTGGTCCTTGGCGACGACGACCGACACACGGATGGTGGAGGTCGAGATCATCTCGATGTTGACGCCGGCATCCGACAGCGCGCTGAACATCTTGGCAGCGACCCCGGGGTGGGTCTTCATGCCGGCCCCGACGAGCGACACCTTCGCGACGTCCTCGTCGACGATCACCCCTGCGGCCCCGATGCTCTCGGTGAAGGGCTCGAGGATGGCACGGGCCTGGCTGGTGTCGCCTCGTGGCAGGGTGAAGGAGATGTCCGTGCGCCCGTCCGCCGCGACGTTCTGGACGATCATGTCGATGTTGATGTTCGCGTCGGCCAGCGTCGAGAACAGCTTGGCGGCGATGCCGGGCTGGTCGGACACCTGTGTCACGGTGACCTTGGCCTCGGAGGTGTCGTGCGCGACACCTGAGATGATCGCGTCCTCCACGGTGGACTCCTCCTTCGGCCCGACCCACGTGCCGGGCGTGTAACTGAACGACGAACGGACGTGGATCCGCACGCCGTGGTTGCGACCGAACTCGACCGAGCGGGTCTGGAGGACCCCGGCGCCGTGCGCGGTCAGCTCGAGCGCTTCCTCGTAGGAGAGGTAACGGAGCTTGCGGGCTGACGACACGAGACGGGGGTCGGCGGTGAAGACCCCGTCGACGTCGGTGTAGATCTCGCACACGTCGGCGCCGAGTGCCGCGGCGAGCGCGACGGCCGTCGTGTCGGAGCCGCCCCGGCCGAGGGTGGTGATGTCCTTGGTGTCCTGGCTCACCCCCTGGAAACCGGCGACGATGACCACGTTGCCCTCGTCGAGAGCCTCCTGCACGCGGCCCGGGGTGATCTCGAGGATGCGCGCCTTGCCGTGCACCGCGTCGGTGATGATCCCGGCCTGCGACCCGGTGAAGGACTTGGCGGGCACGCCGCGTTCGGCGAGCGCCATGGCCAGCAGCGACATCGAGATGCGCTCGCCGGAGGTGAGCAGGATGTCGAGCTCGCGCTGCGGCGGGGCGTCGGAGATCCGCTGCGCCATCGCGACGAGATCGTCGGTGGTCTTGCCCATGGCCGAGACCACGACGACGGTCTGGTTGCCGTCGCGGTGGGTGCGTGACACACGGTCCGCGACGCGCTTCATGCGGTCGGTGTCACCGACCGACGTCCCGCCGTACTTCTGCACCACGATGCTCACGGCTGCGACCGCCTCGCCACCCACGTCGTCGGGAGCACCCGCGGGGCGGGACGCGGGACGCTCCGACACGGGTCGACCGCCCGAGCTCCGGGGCGGTCGCCCCGAGGGTAGCTGCCAGCTCGGGAGGTCCCGTGCGGCTGGGGCGCGACCGTCCCGTCGACCGGTCCCGACGCCGGGTCCGTCGTGACTACCCTCCGGCCGGTCGGCCGAGCCCGAGGACCCCTACGCCATCCCCGACGAGATCGACGTCGCCTACGTCCAGTCCGTCGTCGACGCCATCCTCGACGCCCCCGAAGACCCACTGCTCGAGGCCTACCGCACGGGTCCGCACGACATGCCGCCGCAGGACCTCATCGACGCGCTCCGCGCCACCCGGACCCCCGACGTCGCGGCGACCACCTTCGCGCGCCACGCAACGAATCTGAGCGACGAGACGGTGATCGCGGAGCAGTTGGCGTTCCTCGAGGACGCGCCAGCGCTCCGTTGGGAGGTGCAGGAACTCGAGGTGGGTCAGGCCGACTGCGTCATCGTCCGGTTCGAGTACCCAGAGGGTGCAGCCACGCCAGAGGGCAGGACCGCGCTCGTCCCCAAACAGGGGCAGCGTGACCCGGGGGCTTGAACCCGACCCCGTGGCTGATCGACCTGAGCGGTTCGACGGACACCTACAGCCTCGCTGATCTCGAGGCGCGATGCGCCATGGACCACTTCGCTGAAGAGACCGAGGGAGAGGCCGGGGCAAGAGGCGGACCCTGAGCGTGATCGCGGTGACCGCGATGCTGACCATGCCGAGCTCGGGTGCAGCAGCGCAGACGTGCAACCTCCCTGAGTTCGACGATCGCGGGAACCTCACCGGCAGGTGCCTCGACCCGGAGCCGGGACAGTCCGGGAACGGCAACGGCAACGGGCAGGGTGTCTCCTGGACGCCCCCGCCAGGCTGGGAGCGTGTCGAGTACCGCATCCCCGACTACGAGGACGACGGCACGCCCTGCATCCGCATCGTGTACGAATGGATGCCCGGGGAGCAGGCGGCCAACCACACCACGATGACGAACTACGCCTGGTTCCGGTGGTACGACCGGCTGACAGCTGACGGTTCCACGATGGAAGCCTGCACGGTGGAGGCTGGCGCACCAGCGATCGACCCGGCGATGGTCCGGCAGATGATCGTCTCGCAGCTGCCGCTGCCCGCGCCGAGCATCGACCCAGGTCGTGCCATCACGGGGCTGCGCAGCTACCTCGACGTCGGCGCTCCGACCACCTTCAACGATGGAATCACCGGAGACGTCCTGCCGATCCAGGTCACCATCGACGGGACCGCGCAGTACCGCGTCGACTGGGGCGACGGGACGGTCGAGACCTACCCCTCCTCCGGGGGCCCCTACCCGGACGGGGACATCACCCACGTCTACACCGACGCGGGCGACCACACCGTCACCGTCACGCCGGTGTGGACGGTCAGGTGGCAGGGCGGTGGGCTGGACGTCTCCTTCACGGCGGAGCTCGTGCCCTCGACCGTCGACCTGCCGGTCGGCGAGGTGCAATCGGTCCGCACCGACTGACTCGGAGCGGGACCGGTCGGGGAGTCCCGTCGACCGGATGGTTGAGCTGGAGGCTGACCCGTAGGGCTCCCGCGGTTGCAGTCATCAGGCTGCAACCGCGCGACGGGTCCCGGTCTCGGGGGCGAAGCAGCTCGCCCCCCGCCCGGATGCAGTCACCAGACTGCAACCGGAGCCGACCTCGGGTCCGGTAGGCGCAGCGGGCGGAGGGCGCCACCGACCATCAGGCGGAACGGCGGTCTTCGAGTCGGTCCGCGCGCAGGCGTCGCAGACGACGACGGAGTTCCTCGGGGTGTCGTCGATCCGCGGCCGTGACGTGGACGACGAGGTAGCCGAGCGCTTCGAGGCGGCGGTCGCGCTCAGCGTCGCGGGCGCGGTCTCGTTCGTCCTCGTGGGTCGGACCATCCGATTCGATGACGATGCTGCAGTCCCGGAGGAGGGCGTCCACCCGCAGGTCGGGGGCGACCCACACCTGCCACTCCACGGGGCAGCCGATGCCCGCGAACAGCACATCGAGGTCCCGCTCACCGGGCGACTCCGGACGGGCTGCATCGAGGAGGCCCAACCGTTCGAGACGTGGCACGCCCGGGTGGTCGGGTAGATCGGCCGCGAGCCGAGCCAGGTCAGCAGCGCCTCGCCGGGTCCGCCAGCGCAGCCGATCCGCCGCGAGCACCAGGGCGTCGTCGTCCTCGAGGTCCACCGCGAGTTCGAGGAGGTTGCGCACCGGGGTGACCGAGGGGAGCGACCCGATCGTGGCGCTGTTCTCCTGCGGTGCCGGATCGGGCCGCCAGTCGAAGGGCACCGGCGCGAGCCGGCGTCCGGGCGGCACCAGCACGGTGAACCCGCACTCCTCGACCTCGTAGCCCTCGCAGCCGATGAGCGCGAGCAGCAGCGGCCCGCTGACTCGTGCCTCGCCGTGACAGCGACGTAGAGCGACCATGGCGTCCTGAGCGCGAGTCCGAGGGGTGCCGGTTCGTCGGTACACGCCGCGGGCCGCCCACTCGAGCTGGCCGCGCCGGACCATGGCGTCGACCTGCGCTCGCCGGTAGCCCAGCGAGAACAGCTGACGCCGGCCGATCACCCCGAGCTGGGCGCGGAGCAGGGCCAGTGCAACATCGTCGAGAGCCATGTCCTGAGCATCTCGTAAGGACCGCTCCGCCCGTCGACGACGTGACGGGACCTGTGGAGAACCCATCCGGCCGTGTTCGGTTGCAGTCACCAGACTGCAAGCGGGGCCGAGCGCCGAGCGCCGAGCGCCGGGGCAGCCCACCCGGCGGCCGTGTTCGGTTGCAGTCACCAGACTGCAAGTGGGGCGGGACGCCTGCCGCTGGACGAGGTGTGTCTTCAGTCGACGTCGCGGCGGCCGGAGAAGGCTCGCCCGAGGGTCACCTCGTCGGCGTAGTCGAGGTCGCCACCGACGGGCAGCCCGCTCGCCAGGCGCGTCACCCGGATCCCGAGGGGGCTCAGCAGCCTGGAGAGGTACGAGGAGGTCGCCTCACCCTCGATGTTCGGGTTCAGGGCGAGGATGATCTCCGACACCGGTTCGCCGTCGAGCCGGCCGATGAGCTCCTCGACGTGGAGGTCGTCGGGCCCGATGCCGTCGATGGGCGAGATGGCCCCACCGAGCACGTGGTAGCGCCCGCGGTACTCACGGGTGCGTTCGATAGCCACGACGTCGCGGGGTTCGCCGACGACGCACAGCACGCTGGCGTCGCGGCGGGGATCGCGACAGATCCGGCACTCCTCCTGCTCGCTGACGTTCCAGCAGCGGGCGCAGAACCGGACGGTGTCCTTGACCTTGGTGATCGCTGCAGTGAGGCGGCGTGCGTCGGCCGGGTCGACCTGGAGGATGTGAAAGGCGATCCGCTGCGCGCTCTTCGGCCCGATGCCGGGCAACCGGCCGAGCTCGTCGATGAGGTCCTGGACGGCACCCTCGTACACGCGTGGACCTCGAGGTGGGAGCGGGCAGAGCCGAACGACGAGCGTACCGAGGTGCCCCGCGGCGCCCACGGATGCGGAGCGGCCACAACGGTGAGGTCAGCTGCTCGTCGACACGCGTTCGGGGCGGGCCATCGGCACCAGGGCAGCCGCGATGACCGCGAGGACGGCGATGATGAGCAACGCCGGTGTCCGGGTCCCGGAGAGGGTCGTCAGTGCCCCGCCGACGACGGGTCCGATCGCGGCCCCGACACCCCTCGTCACCGACGACAGCCCGAGGACGATCCCGAGCGAGCTGCCCGGGAGCGCGTCCGCGCTGAAGATGCTCTCGGCCGGGACGAGCGCACCGATCCCGACCCCAGCCACGACCGCGAACAGGACCGCCATCCCGAGCTCACCGGCGAACGGCAGGACCAGACACGACGCGCCGACGAGGAGGTGCGACAGCCGAAGGGTGGTCCGCGACCCGAGACGGCGAACGAGCCAGGGCATCGGGATCCGGCCGGCGAGCTGCAGGAACCCCCTGGCGCCAGCGAGCCCCGAGGCCAGCGCGAGCGTCAGCCCGGCCCCCATCATGACCGGGACCTGGTAGAGGATCAGCAGCGAGGTGACGACACCGCTGGCGAAGGTCGTGGCCAGCAGCGCCACCACCGTCCGGTCACGGCGGGCAGCGGCGAGCACCCGACGCAACGGCGGCTGGCTCTCGTCCGGGCCACGGCCGTCCGGGACGGCAACGGCCGCCAGGAGGAACGTGAGCGCGACCACGACACCGATCAACCGCAGGGTCGGGCGCCACCCGAGCCCGAGCACCACCCAGGCGACCAGCGGGAGGAAGATCGGGCTCGCGAACGCGCCCCACAGGGTGTTGGTGGTGATGGCACCGGCGCGAGCATCGGCTGAGACCAGCTGCGCGATGACGGTGTGCACCGCCGCGTAGTACCCGAGCGCGCCGGTCACGCTGCCGGCGGCGACCGCGGCCACGGCGAACACCCACCCGCCATCGGCGGCAGCAGCCACGAGGTAGGCGCCCAGCGCGAGGACGGCGCCCACGGCGTACACCCGGCGCGAACCGTGGCGGTGCAGCAGCCGGCCGGCCAGCGTCGCCAGCAGGCCGGCCCCGAACAGCGACAGGCCGTAGGCAGACGACAGGGTCGCCTCGGGCCAACCCGTGTCGGTACGGATCGGTTCGAGCAGGACCCCGTAGCCGTAGAACCAGACCCCGAAACCGACGATGGTGACCACGCCGAGAACGACGGTGGCGCGGACCGGGAGTCCTCTGGCGTCGGTCGGCACGGCTCTCAGTCGGCCGAGGGCGGCGGGCGGTGCTCGAGGAGCTCGGCACCGAGTTCCTCGACGAGCAGCGCATCGGTCGCCGAGGCATCGGGGACCGTCGGCGCCACGTGTTCGGCCTCGCGGACGTCGGCGACCTCGTCGGCGGTCGGCTCGCCGTCCATCACCGGCGTGCGGGCGTCCGCGGGGGTGAGCGTCGGTGGCTGCGGGCGACGGCGATCATCGTCGCCCTCGATGACCACGTCGACCCGGACCTTCAGGCCCGTCGAGCGTTCGACGGCGTCACCGAGCGACTCGCTGAACTCGCCCTTGGTCGCGTTCGCCGCGTGGAACGACGCGTACCGCTTCGGGTAGCGCAGCGTCAGGATGCGGTTGCGGACGCGCAGCGGGGTCGCGGGTTCGAAGACAGCGTGGTGGCGACGCGAGCGCTGCTTGACCAGCTCGAGGATCGAGTCCCACCGGGCGAGCACGAGCGCATCCGGATCCTCGTCGGCCGCGTCCGACGTTCCGTCGGCCGGTGCATCCTCGGACGGCGCAGCGTCGATCGTGGCTCCCTCAGCGGTGACGGCGCTCGGCTCGGCTGGCGCAGGTTCAAGGACCGCAGGTTCGGGGACCGCAGGTTCGGGGACCACAGGTTCGGCAGCCGCCTCCGCAGACTCATCCGGTTCCGAGGGTGTCGGGGTCGGGTCAGGCGCGGAGGGATCCGATGCAGCAACGGCGGGAGCGGGCGACCCGGGAGCGGGCGACCCGGGAGCCGGCGACCCAAGAGCGGGCGACCCGGGAGCGGGCGACCCGGGGACCGGCTCGGCGGGAGCCGACCTCTTGGAGGAGGCCGCAGCGGCCGCAGCGCGGGCGGCGGCCCGCGCGTCCCCTGGCGCCGGACGGGCGGCAGCAGCCGGAGCTTCGGAGGCGGCCGCGGGCGACTCCGGGGCGGCGACCGCCGGGACGGTCACTCGCGGGGCGGTCGGCCCTCCAGCTTCGAGGCGTCCGACGCGGTCGGCGAGCTCGGCGACGTCCCCGTCAGCGCCCGGGGTCGCGAGCGTCGCGAGGGCGAGCTCGAGCGGCAGCCGGGGCGACCCCTGGCGCTGCTCGGCGAGGGTCTCGGCGAACGTCGCGACGGCGCGCAGCAGCGACTCCTGCGGCAGCGCGGCCGTCTGCGCCTGGAGTCGGCGACGGCGGTCGTCGGTCGCGTCGACCAGGTCGGGACGGTCCGGCGCGACCTGCAGGACCAGCAGGTCACGCAGGTGCTGGACGAGGTCGAGGGTGAAGCGACGCAGGTCGTGGCCGTCGTCGGACAGGGACTGGACGAGCCCGAGCAGCCCGGCGAGGTCGCGCTCGCCGAGGAGGTCGACCGCCTCGACGACCCGTTCGAGGGGGGTGTGGCCGAGGACCGCGGCGACCGACTCCGCCGTCACCTCGCCACCGTGGGCCTGATCGGTGTCGGCGCCGGAGTACGCCAGGACCTGCTCGAGCACGGACAGGGTGTCTCGGACCGAGCCATCACCGGCGCGCACGACCGCCTCGACGGCGCCGTCCTCGATCGCGTACCCCTCGTCGTCGCAGACGCGGCGGACGTGGTCGCCGACCTCGTCGGCGGCGACGCGACGCAGGTCGAGCCGCTGGACGCGCGACAGGATGGTCGGCAGGACCTTCTGGGGGTCGGTGGTCGCCATCGCGAACATCACGTGCCCCGGCGGTTCCTCGATGAGCTTGAGCAGCGCGTTGAACGCCGCCGCCGACGCCATGTGCACCTCGTCGAGGATGTACACCTTGCGACGCGCGCTCGCGGGGGCGAACAGGGCGCGGTCACGCAGCTCGCGGGCGTCGTCGACACCGCCGTGCGAGGCCATGTCGAGCTCGATGACGTCGACCGACGACCCCTCGGTGATCGCGGTGCACTGCCCGCAGGTCCCGCACGGTGTGGGCGTCGGCCCGTCCTCGCAGTTGATGGCCTTGGCCAGGATGCGCGCGGTCGAGGTCTTGCCCGTCCCGCGCGGCCCGGTGAACAGGTAGGCGTGGTGGAGGCGGTCCTCCTCGAGCGCGTGGACCAACGTCTGGATCACGTGCTTCTGCCCGACGATGTCGCCGAAGGTCGCGGGGCGGTAACGGCGGTACAGCGAGACGTAGGCCACGTTGGTGAGCTCCGGAGGACGGGCGTGAGGACGTGCCGCGGGCACGCACCCGCGCATCGTACGGCCGGGTGCGACCCGGGCTCCCGGCGTGCACGGCTGCCGCCGCGCCTGAGCGCGAGCGCCCGGCTCGTGACGCCCGCCGACGCGCTCGGGCGCCCAGCCCGGACGAGCAGCAGCGGGGCCGCGCACTCGGTGGGGTCCGGCGACGGGCGCCCGGCTCGGCACCCGTCCGAGAACGGCTTAGGGCTGCTGCCTCTCGGCCCTGACCCGGTTCACCGGGGGACGTCACCGACGGACGCCCGTCACCGCACTCCACCGCAGGCGCGACCCCGCGAGGAGCCGACCGTACCCGGCGGCTCGCGCTCTCGTCGAACACCGACGGGTTCTCCACCCAGATGCAGTCATCAGACTGCAACCGATCCACCGCGCCACCGCCTCTCCCACCGCCAGCCCGTGCGCGTCCCCAGTTGCAGTCATCAGACTGCAACTGGTCCACCGCGGACTTCCCGAGCCCCGCCGGGGTCCAGCCGACTACGGTGCGGTCATGGTGGATCTCGTCCTGGGGGGCAACGCGGTGACCGCGTTCATCGTCATCGGCGCGATCGGGCTGCTGTTGCTGTTGGCCTCGCTCGTGCTCGGCGAGGTGTTCGACGGCCTGTTCGGCGCGTTCGATGTCGACGCCGGGGGCGGGGTGTTCTCCGGCCCGGTGCTCGGCGCCTTCCTCGCCGCCTTCGGGTTCGGCGCGGCACTCATCATGTTCTCGACCGGCGTGGGCGCGACCGCCGGCGCGCTCGGTGGTCTGGCCAGCGGCCTGGTGCTCGGCGGCCTGTCGCTGCTGATGATGCGGTCGCTGGTGAACATGCCCACCGACGAGACCGCGACGACCCAGGGCCTGGAGGGTTCGCCGGCCATCGTCATCACCACCATCCCCGACGAGGGCTACGGCGAGGTGACGGTCCGCCACCACGGCGAGCAGCGCAAGTACAACGCCCGCGCCGCCGAGCGGATCACCGCCGGCACGCAGGTCTGGGTGACCGCCGTGCTCTCCACCTCGGCGCTGCTCGTGTCCGCCTCGCCACCGAACTCGCCAGCGACACCCACCGACGCCTGACCGGAGCTGCCCGTGTTCGACTTCATCACCTCGTCGCCGTTGATCACGGGCATCATCGGTGCCGGGATCCTGCTGATCCTCGTCGCCTACCTGATCGTGTCGCGCATCAAGGTCGCGGGTCCGAACGAGGCGTACATCATCACCGGGCGCAAGGGATCGCCGGTCAAGAACCCCGAGACCGGTGAGGTCTCGCACGACATGAGCGGCCAGAAGGTCGTCATGGGTGCCAGCGTTTTCGTGCTGCCGTTCGTCCAGCGGCTGCACGTGATGGATCTCTCCAGCCGCCGCATCTCGGTCAGCATCCGGGGGGCGGTCTCCTCCCAGGGCATCAAGGCCGACCTCGACGGCGTCGCGGTGGTGAAGGTCGGAGGCAACGAGGACGCCATCCGTGCCGCGTCGCAGCGCTTCCTCACCCAGCAGTCCGAGGTCGACACCTTCACCACCGAGGTGCTGGCCGGGTCCCTGCGCGCGATCGTCGGTCGGTTGACGGTCGAGGAGATCATCAAGGACCGGGCCACCTTCGCCTCGGCGGTCGCCGAGGAGGCCGAGACCTCGCTGACCAACCAGGGCCTCACGCTCGACACCTTCCAGCTCCAGGACATCCAGGCCGAGGGCGACTACCTCAACGACCTCGGTCGCCCCGAGGCAGCCCGGGTCGAGCAGGCCGCCAAGATCGCCGAGGCGCGCGCGAACCAGGCCGCCGAGGAGGAGCGTCTCCGCGCCGAGGAGGCGGTCGCGATCCAGCAGCGCCAGCTCGAGCTGAAGCAGGCCGAGATCAAGGCCGAGACCGACGAGGCCCAGGCCCAGGCCGCAGCCGCCGGACCGCTCCGCGAGGCCGCCCGCAACCGTGAGGTCATCCAGGAGCAGGAGCTGGTCGCCGAGCGCGCGGCGGCCCTGCGCGACCGTCAGCTCGATGCCGAGGTCAGGAAGCCCGCGGACGCCGAGCGCTACCGCATCGAGCAGGAGGCCGAGGCGCGCAAGAACTCGGCCATCTTCGACGCCGAGGCGGAGAAGGCCCGCCGTGCCCGCATGGCCGAGGCGGTCGAGCTCGAGGGCCGCGCCGAGGCCGAGGCGACCCGCGCCAAGGGTGAGGCCGAAGCGGAAGCTCGCCGGAAGAACGCCGAGGCGTTCAGCCACTACGGCCAGGCCGCCACCCTCGACCTGATCACCGCGGTCCTGCCCGAGCTGGTCAGCGCCGCCAGCGAGCCCTTGAGCGCCGTCGAACGGATGACGGTCATCTCCACCGACGGTGCCTCGTCGCTGGCCAAGACGGTGGCGAGCAACGTCGAACAGGGCATGCAGATCGGCTCGGATCTGACCGGTATCGACCTGCGCGCCCTGCTCGCGCGTCACGGGTCGACCCGTGACGACGGGCCGCTCGACGACGACCTGTCACCGGACCCGCTCGACTGAGAACGGCCGGACCGCGGTCGCGGGAGCGGCAGCGGTCGACCGGCGCGTCGCCGACCCTCAGCGGCCGAGGATCCGGTCCAGGACCGACCGGCCACGGGCGGCCTCAGCGCGTTCCTCGAGCGTGCACGAGCACCGCTGCTCAGCGGGCACGCCGGCGAGGGCCTGTTCGACGTGCTGGCCGCACCCGGCCCACGTCGTCTTCGCGCAGGCACGGCAGGTGGTTCGGTGGCACACGGTGAGCTGCTCCGGGTCGGGTCGGGTCGGGCCGCCATCGCAGCCCCGTCGGCCGCAGCATGGAACCCGACCGGGCGCATGGTCGCTCGGCCCGGACGGCCGGTTAGGTTCGTGGCCATGAGCCTCCCGAGCGGCACGGTCCTCGCCGACCGGTACGACCTCACCGACCGCATCGCCAGCGGCGGGATGGGCGACGTCTACCGCGCGGTCGACCGACGCTTGTCCCGGACCGTCGCGATCAAGCTCCTGCGGACCGACGACTCCGTGGCCGAGCAGCGGTTCGCCACCGAGGTCGCCACGCACGCCGGGCTGCAGCACCCCGACATCGTGGTCCTCTTCGACGCCGACGACCACGAGGGCAGGCCGTTCCTGGTCATGGAGTACGTGGGGGGTCCCTCCCTGACCGAGCTGCTCCGGTCCGGGCCGTTGCCCATCGACCAGGTCCGCGACACCGGCCGGCGCATCGCGTCGGCGCTCGCGTACGCCCACGAGCGCGGGATCATCCACCGCGACGTGAAGCCGAGCAACGTGCTCCACGACAGCGCCGGGTGCGCCAAGCTCGCGGACTTCGGCATCGTCCGCCTCGCCGACGCGGCCGGGTTGACCGCCACGGGCACAGCCCTCGGGAGCGTCGGGTACGTCGCACCGGAGCAGCTCACCGACGGCGACAACGTCGGGCCGGGCGCCGACGTCTACGCGCTCGGACTGCTCCTCCTCGAGGCGGCGACCGGTGAGCGCGCCTTCGACGGGCCCGGTACCGAAGCGGCGTTCCAGCGGCTGTCGCGCGACCCCGAGGTCCCCGAACACCTGCCAACCGACCTCGCCGAGCTGCTGCGCGCCATGACCCAGCGTGAGCCGAGCGCTCGGCCCTCGGCGGCGGAGGTCGCGACGCGGATCGCGGGTGACGCGCCTCGAGTGGACGCGACGGCGGTCCTGCCCGAGTCGCCCGAGATGGAGACCACCACACCGGTCACCACCGCCACGGCGGGAGGATCAGCCACGGGGGGGCCGGCCATGGCCGGGGCGACCGAGGAGCCGACCGAGGCGATCGACGCTCCCATCACGACGCCGTCCGGCCCGCCCGTGCGCAGCATCGATGACCTGGTCCGGTCGCGACCCTGGGCTCCGTACGCCATCGCCGCGGCGCTCGGCATCCTCGTGCTCGTTGGCATCACCTCGCTCGTCGGCAACGCGGGCGAGGACGCGCCGGACGGCAACGAGGCCACAGCGGACGACGCCAGCGGCGAGGGGGACGGTTCGGACCCCGAGGTACAGCTCGACCCCGACCTGGTCGACGCCTTCGACCGGCTGGATGAGGTGGTGCGACCGTGACCACGTTCCGTACGCGCGCCGCCGCAGTGCTCACCGGCGCGGCGCTGATCACCGCCGGCTGCGGTGGGTCGAGCGACCTGTCGGACAACGCCACCACGCAGCTGCAGGAGGTCGCTGCCGCAGCCCGTTCCGCGGTCGAAGCCGGCGACGATGCGGGCGCGGCGGCGCACCTCGATGACCTCCGCGCCCGGGTGGACCGTCTGCGGGACAGCGGCGAGATCAGCGAGGAACGCGCCGCGGCCATCCTCGAGACCGCCGACGAGGTCGCGACCCTCCTCGCCGTCGACGACGCCGAGCCCGAGCCCGAGCCCGAGCCCGAGCCCGAGCCCGTGGAGCCGGAGCCGACCGATCCACCGCCGCCGCCGGACGACGACGACGACGACGAGAAGGGCCGCGGCAAGGGAGAGGACCGCGGGGAGAAGCGCGGCAAGAAGGACGACTGAGCTGGCAGGTCTCAGTCCGTGTCGGTCACGCCGAGCTCACTCATGAGTCCCTCGACCCGAGCGCGGATCTGGTCCCGGATGGGGCGAACCGCGTCGACGCCCTTGCCCGCGGGGTCCTCGAGCGGCCAGTCGACGTAGCGCTTGCCCGGCAGGACCGGGCAGGTGTCACCGCAACCCATGGTGACCACGACGTCGGTGGCTTCGAGCGTCTCCTCGGTCCACCGCTCGGGCCGTGCATCGGCGATGTCGATGCCGAC
Organism: Nitriliruptor sp.; assembly: GCF_040882075.1. Lineage (NCBI taxonomy): Bacteria > Bacillati > Actinomycetota > Nitriliruptoria > Nitriliruptorales > Nitriliruptoraceae > Nitriliruptor > Nitriliruptor sp. The sequence goes on along the minus strand of NZ_JBBEBZ010000013.1, from coordinate 15,765 downwards.
CTCGGCCATCGCCTCGACCGCCGCGGGGTTGACGTGTTCGGCGGGCTCGGAGCCGGCGGACAGGACCTGGACGCGATCCTGCGCGAGGTGCTGCAGCCAGCCGGCGGCCATCTGCGAGCGGCCAGCGTTGTGGACGCAGAGGAACAGGACGATGGGGGTGTCGCTCACGGTGTGCCTTCCGTTCTCGCTTGGTCGTCGGGGCCGTAGAACCTGCGGCGAGCCCAGAGGGCGACGTAGACCAGGCCCACCAGGACGGGGACCTCGATCAGCGGCCCCACCACGCCGGCCAGGGCCTGGCCCGAGGTGGCCCCGAACACGCCGATGGCGACCGCGATCGCGAGCTCGAAGTTGTTGCCCGCGGCCGTGAACGACAGCGTGGCGTTGCGCTCATAGCCGAGGCCGATCCGCTTCCCGATCACGAACGAGACGCCGAACATCAGCGCGAAGTAGACCAGCAGTGGCACCGCGATCCGGCCGACGTCGAGCGGACGGTTGGTGATCTGCTCGCCCTGCAGCGCGAACAGCATCACGACGGTGGCGAGCAGCCCGTACAGCGCCCACGGGCCGATGCGGGGCAGGAACGTGCCCTCGTACCACTCCCGACCCTTGCGCTTCTCGCCCAGGGTGCGGGACAGGTAGCCGGCCAACAGAGGGATCCCGAGGAACACCAACACCGCCTGAGTGATCTGCCACAGCGAGACGTCCAGGGTCTGCTGCTCGAGACCGAGCCAGCCCGGCAGGACCGACAGGTAGAAGTAGCCGAGCAGCGAGTACGCCACGATCTGGAACACCGAGTTGATCGCGACCAGGACCGCGGCCGCATCCCGGTCGCCACAGGCGAGGTCGTTCCAGATCAGCACCATCGCGATGCACCGGGCCAGCCCGACGATGATCAGACCGGTGCGGTACTCGGGCAGGTCCGGCAGGAACGTCCACGCCAGGGCGAACATCAACGCCGGGCCGACGACCCAGTTCAGCACCAGCGAGGTGACGACCAGGCGCCGATCGGCGACCACCTCGCCGAGCTGCCCGTACCGCACCTTGGCCAGCGGTGGGTACATCATCACCAGCAGGCCGACCGCGATCGGCAGCGACACCGTGTCGATCTTGAACGCCTCGAGCGCGTCGCCGACCCCCGGGATCAGCCGTCCGAGCAGGATGCCGGCGAGCATGGCGGCCCCGATCCACACCGGCAGGAAGCGGTCCAGCAGCGACAGCTTCTCCATCACCGCGGCGTCGCGGGCGTCCACGGTCGCCTGGACCGAGGGTTGCGAGGGTTCCATGGTCGCTCCGGTGAGGCGCAGGTCGTGACCCAGCCCGGTTCGACGGGGTCGGTGGGGGTGGGGGATGGGTCAGTCGAGGACGGGCAGGCTGGTCGCGGTCTCGAGCGCGGCGATGACCTCCGGGTCACCCACGCCGAGGACGCAGCCGGCGCGTTCACGGAACTCGAGCCGTAGGCCGAGGCGATCACGGACCGGGCGCTCGAGCGGGAGGCCGGCGACCACCGCGAGCAGCCGCTCGAGGGTCGGATCGGGCTGGTCGACACGCCCGTAGTGCACCCAGGTCCCGATGCGCTCCTGGGTCGTGACGAGCCCCGCTCGCCTCAGGGCCGCCAGATCACGGGAGACCTGGTAGTCCTCGAGCTCGAGGACGTCGGCGATCTCGCACCCACACAGGGTGTCGTCGACCTCGAGGAACAGGCGCAGGATCCGCAGACGCCGCGACATCCCGAGGACACCGAGGACATCAGCGAACCCGTCGAGGGTGGAGCCGTCGGGGAACGGGGCCCCATCGGACGCCCGTGGCATCGCGCTCGCTCCGACCTCGGTGCTGCTCGGCAGACTGTTTGCACCTCGTTGGAGGCAACATACGCCCACTTGCGCTCACGTGCAAGCAACGCCGGAGTCCGTACGAACCGAGCCGCCTGACCAGGGCAGACCGGGGATCGATCGTGCGCCTGCTGGAGGAGGCTCCCATGAGTTCGCCCACACCTGAGCCGCGGCGAGCTCCGAGGATGCGGGACTTCGAGGTCAGTGCACCGCGTGGAACGTTCGACCACCGCATCCGTCCTCGGACGAGGCAGGAACTTCGCCCGTCCACGTCCAAGCCCTGACCAGTGCGGTCTCGCTGTGTTGCCAGCGCAACGGCGTCCGGTCCACCGAGGATCGAACGCCCCGAGGCCCCGTCCGGTCGAGGGAGACGATCATGGTCGAGGTTCCGAGCACCCTCCGGCGGTCCGCCGCCATCCTGGTGGCGGCGCTGCTCGCCGCCCTGATGGTGGCGCCGGCGGCATCCGCCCATCCCGGCGAGACCCACGCGATGTCGGAGGCGGGAGGGCTCGGGGTGGAGATCCTCGCTCCCGACGGCCTCAGCGGCTTCCTCGGGGCCGTCCAGTGGGGCGACACCGGGGAGGTCGCCGACCAGAGGGCCGAGCTGGTGTACGTGGGCTCCGGCTGCAGCCCGGTGAGCTACGCCGGCAAGGACGTGGAGGACAAGATCGCCTTCGCCGACGCGGAGGCGCGCAACACCGCCGGGGATCCCTGCCCGGCCTCCACGTTCGCCCAGTTGGTGCAGTCGGCCGAACGAGCCGGGGCCATCGGGTTCGTCCACCTCCCCGCCGAGGGTGCAGAGCCGAACGGCAACGCCACCGCGGTGCAGGCGTCCATCCCCGCGCTCGACCTGTTCCGCACCGACGACGCCGTCGCCGTGCGTGACGCGATCCGCGGCGGCGCGAGCGTCGAGGCGATGCTCACGGACACGACCGAGCCGATCGCCTCGATGTCCGACGTCCCCTGCGTCGACGGGCAGGCCGGTCCGTTCGCCTGCGACGGCGTCGACCTCCTCTCGCTCACCGCAGCGGACGAGATCGACAGCGCCGGCATCAGCGACCTGTGGGGCTGGACCGACGCCGACGAGGGCGGCGAGTACGTCATCATGGGCAAGACCAACGGGGTCGCGTTCTTCCGCATCACCGACCCGTTGAACCCCGAGTACCTCGGCGAGCTCCCGAACCCGGGCCTGACGCACGAGACCTGGCACGACATCAAGGTGTACGACGACCACGCCTTCATCGTCAGTGAGTCCCAGGGTCACGGCATGACGATCTTCGACCTCACGCGCTTGCGTGACGTCCGCGACGGCGACCGTGAAGGCGACCCCTGGGACAACGACGCCGTCTACCGCCTGGCCACGGCGGCACACAACCTCGAGATCAACACCGAGACCGGTTTCGCCTACATCGTCGGTGGCAACGCCGGGATCGCGGTCCCGGACCAGTGCTTGTCCGGTCTGCACATGGTCGACATCAACGAACCGAAGAACCCGACGTTCGCCGGCTGCTACCTGTTCGAAGGCGGGCCCGGCACCGCGGCCCGCGTGGTCGGCCCGCCCGTCACCGAGGTTTCGCCGGCCGCCTACGTCCACGACGCGCAATGCGTCATCTACCGCGGCCCCGACGAGGAGCACCACGGCAAGGAGATCTGCCTCAACGCTGCCGAGGACAAGATCGTCATCGTCGACGTCACGAACAAGCTCGCGCCGGTCACCCTCGGGGTCACCGACTACGAGCACGTCGCCTACGCCCACCAGAACTGGCTCGACGAGGACCAGGAGTTCCTGTTCGTCAACGACGAGCTGGACGAGCAGACCCACGACGAGGTGACGACCTCCCGGACGGTGGTGCTCGACGTCCGTGACCTCGACAACCCGAAGCCGCACCACTACTACGAGCACGAGTACACCGAGTCGATCACGCACAACAACTACGTGGTCGGCGACCACCTCTACCAGTCGAACTACTCGTCCGGCCTCCGGGTCGCCGACATCAGCGGCATCGCCGACGGGCACATGGAGGAGGTCGGGTTCTTCGACACGTACCCGACGAACGACGACACCAACTTCGACGGCACCTGGTCGAACTACCCGTTCTTCGAGTCCGGCACCATCGCCGTCAGCGGCCGGGCAGAGGGACTGTTCCTCCTGCGCCTCACCGAGGAGACGACGGTCGAGGAGCGGGGTGTCGACATCGCCTGCGTCGACTGTCCGGTCGAGATCCGCTCGGGCGAGCGCGGGACCGCAGCGATGACGGTCACCAACACCGGCAACGTCGGTGACACCTACGTGGTGACGGTCGATGGCCTACCCGACGGGTGGACCGCGACCGCCGACCCCGACACGGTCGCCGTGGACGCGGGAGCGACCGAGGGCGTGGACGTGACGATCGACGTCCCGCGCAAGGCCCGCGCCGGGTCGTACGTGCTCACGGTCACCGCTACGTCGGCGCAGGACCCCGGCGTCAGCGATGCGGCCGAGGTCGACGTCGAGGTCGTCAAGGGTCGACCCTCGGACGCGGGCCGATCGGGTGGCTCCGCGGGATCCGCGGGCTCCGACGGTGACGGTCGGGTCACCGCGGCTGGCCAGGACGATGCGGTCCTCGCCGCGGGATCGACACCCGGGTCCGGTGCACCGATCACGCTGGCCACGGTGCTGTTGGCCGTCGCCGTCGCGATGCTGACGCGCACCACGATGCGTCGGCACCTGACCACCTGAACGATCACGTGGAAGCACCCCGGGGGCGGCGGGAACCTGCCGCCCCCGGCCAGCGGAGCCAGATCAGCCGTTCCGCCGCAACACCTGTCGTTCGCCACGCTGATGGGACCACCCGGTTGCCACGAGCTAGGGACCACCTCGGGCGGGACGGTTCCCGACGCTTCAGCAGACGCGACCGCCGAGTTCCGCGCACCTACGCGTTCAGCGCGCGGTCGGCAGCAGCGGCTGCTCCTGCCGCCACGGTTGTCCGGTCAGGCCAGCCAGGAGACGGGCACCGAGAATCCGTCACCGATAACGGCTGTGACCAGCACGTCGGTCGCGGCAGCCAGCGGGACGGCGTCGGGCTCGAGGTCGGCATGCTGACAGAACGCGACGTTGGTCTGTGACGGGGTGGTCCGCGACCGGTAGCGGATCGCGTGCACGTCGTCCCACCAGCCCGCGACCAGGTCGGTGAGCCGGCCGCAGGCGGCGAGGAACGGGTCGGGCCGCTCGCGGGTGCGGATCTGGGGCAGGCGGCCGGTCGAGATCCGGTCATCGATGCCGAGCGCGTCCAGCACCGTCTCGGACGTCAGGTCGAGCATGCGGACGCGGCCGCGGAGGGTGACCAGGCGCAGGTGGGCGTCGCCTTCCGGGATGCGCCGTTCGGGGAAACGTTCGCGCAGTGCGGTCCGCGGCGTCCAGCCCGCGTAACGGACACGGAAGCTGCCCGACACCGGGTCGAACCGGTGGTAGGGCTGGGCGAACCCGTCCCACGACCATGTAGGCGGGTCGGTGGTGTCGACGCGGGCGAGGGTCACCTCGACCGCCCGTGGCCGCCTCAGTCCTGCCGGGCGCTTGTCCGGCAGGTCGAAGACGACGGTCACGTGGCGTATCCGTCGCGGTAGTGGGCCAGCAGTGTGAGCACTTCGTCCGTACGGCGGCTAATGAGCAGGTCAACCAGCGACCTTCCGTCGAGCTCGGGCCGAGGGGTGCGCATGATCTGGTCGGCCAGAACAGGGTCGCCGGCTGCGGCGTCCAGCAACGGGCCGATGACGGCGCTGAGATCGTGGCGTAGCCCAGAGCGGGTGAACTGCCAGTCGGGATGGTAGGTCTCACGGCCGATGGCCAGGCCGAGCAGTTGGCGGCGCCGGCGGGCGGACGCGAGGGTGCGCCGGTCGTTCCAACTTCGGACAGTGTCGATCACCTCGCTGGTAGCGAGCGCGTTGGCGAGGAACGTCTCGGCGGCGGCGGTTTCGCGCTGGTCGGCGAGGGTGGCCGCCATGCGCCGCATGTCGTCGGTGACCGCGCCTTCGTGGTCGGGGTCGGCGAGCAGGGCGAGGACGGGTTCGACCACGTCAGGTTCGCGCTGCTGGCGGTCCCGTACGGCCTGGTAGGTCGTCTCGGCCAGCATCCCATCTCCTGTCCGCACCGTCTGCACCCGAAAGCCTATCGTGCGTCTGCATCGTCTGCAGGCCAGGGGTGGCGCCGTCGTGTCACCCGCCGATCACATGTTTGGTCGCGAGGCTCGCCACGTCGGCGGCGCCATCCGACTCGCGACCGCGTGGAGGCCATAGCCACGTTTCGAGAACTGCGCGCAACGCCCGTTGCAGCTACATCACCGCCCGCGCTCAGGTGAGTGACTCGACTCGTGGGCGCCTCAAGGACATGGGCCGAGGCCAGCGCGCATAGCTGGTGCGTCAGCCCTGATGGCCGGTGGCGACGGCGAGCTCTCGGAAGAACGTCACGCACTGGGCGGCGTGCCGATACGTGAGGGAGCCGTGACCTCCCTTGGTGCGCCCGAGCACCTCGGCGGTCGGCAGATGACGGTGGCCGTGTGCGATCGCATGGCGGACCTTCACCCAACTATTGAGACGGCCGACCACCTCGTCGGAGCTGCGTCGTCCACCGGTTCCCGCCGATGACCACCTGGGACGAGGATCATCGCCAAGGAGCCGCAGCAGCCGACAGACCTCGCCCGCGTCGGGTGTGCTGAAACGACCGACCTCCCGGGTTGCCAGTTCGATCAATGGACCGGTCGCATTCAGCAGACGCAGATACTCGGTGTCGTCCGAGCGGTTCGCAGGAGGCTCGGTCACCGTGGCGAGTGCCGTGCCGACGTACGTCTCGACCCACGCCTGCCACGCGGCGACCGTCAGCACGACCACAGATCGGTTCAGCGCCACGTCGCGGGACACCCATTGCTTGGGGGGCAGCTCATCGCGAAGCGCGAGCAAGGCCTCAGGGCACGGCCATCGCGCGAGCGAAGTCCGAGCCGGCACGAGTAGCCGCAGCAGGATTCAGGCCGGTACGCGTCACAGCGGGACCGCTGGGAAGCCTGCGGCTATCAGTCGGTCGCCAGTGCTGCCGGTGTCGGCGCTGCAACCGCGAGGGCAGTCACACCTGCCGACCGTTCCCATGCTGCGTTGAGCGCGCTCTGCATGTAGGCCGTCTGGAACATATTGATCAGCGGGATGAACATCAGCACCAGAGCCAGGACCGGACTGATCGTCGAGGTCACGCCGGCCCTCTCCTGCACCCGCCGGATGCGCTCGGCGGTGTTGTAGAGCGAGACGAACGGCGGAACGATCAGCACGAGCCCCAGCGACACGGCCAGCAGCGCCACGCCTGGGCTGACATCTTCGCCCTGCGACCGCAGCTCTGCGTTGATCTTGTAGTACCAGACGAGTTGGTAGATCCCCAATGTGACGATCGCCAGCCCCAGCGGAGCTAGTGGGTGGCGCACCTTGACGGTGGCGCCGTTGTCGAGCGTGTGCGTGGAAGCCATGCAGTCCCCTGAGAGTCCCTGAGCCGCGCGTACCGCCGCCCCGTCACCCAGTCGGCCGCTTCCCCTGATTGCTTGAGCGCTCTCGCACCACATGCGATGTGACGGCAGGCATGTTGACGCGGACTCTCAGTCGTTCATGACGGATCTCGACGGGAGGGATCGATCCGGCACTCGAGGCCACCGAACGATCAAGGAGCGATCGTCGGGCGTTGTCCGTGGTCCTGGACCAGGATCGCGGTAATCGCACCCCGCTCGAGACCTGACTTCGGGCGGGGCGCGCCGACGAGCGGGCCGCCGAAACGGTCATCGTTCAGCCGCACGCGGGCCCTCAGCCAACTTGCCCCTCCGACCCTGATCAAGCGGTTGGGGCGAAGAACTCGAGTGCGATGCCGTCGGGGTCTCTGAAGCTGAGTCCTGAGCCGTAGTGCGCATCGATGATGCCGCCGTGGGGGATGCCGAGGTCGTCGAGGTGGGTCTCCCATGAGGCGAGAGCTGCCCGATCGGCGCAGCCGAAGGCGATGTGGTCGAGCCCGGTGCGGAGCTCGGTGAACGTGTCGTCGGCGTCGGTGCCCGGGTGTTCGTGCAGCCCGAGGAGCGTGCCGCCGACCATGAACACCGTGTGATGGAAGCCGCCATCGGTCGGTTCGTCGAGCACCGGGTCAGCACCGATGAGACGGCGGTACCAGGGGCGGCTCACGGCCAGGTCCTTGACGGTCACGGCGACGTGGCCGATCGCGGGGAAGTCAGTCATCGTTGTCTCCAGTCGTGTTGATGGTCAGTGCGAGGACGTCGGGTCGGGCGTAGTGCCCGACGGGGTCGAAGAGCCGGCGTCCAGCGGCGATCCGGTCGAGGTCGAGGGTGGCGGTCAGCGTCCCCTCGGCGCCGATCAGTGGCCCCTCGAGGACTTCGCCGCCCGGGGCGACGATGGTGGTGTTGCCGCGGGAGAGGAAGTCCTCGGTGTCGCCGTAGATCTTGTCGGCGCCGGCGAGGTCCCGAGGGATGTCGCAGCCGCGGAGGTAGGCGGTGACGCCGACGACGAACACCTGGCCTTCCTTGGCGATGTGCTGCAACGTCGGCCCCCAGACATCGCTGTTGTCCCAGGTCGGGACGAGGAGGACGTCGATGCCCTTCTGGTAGAGCGCCGCGCGAGCGAGCGGCATGTAGGCCTCCCAGCAGATGAGCGAGGCAACCTTGACACCTCCGATGTCCACGACGGTCAGCAGCGGACCCTGCCCGTTGGACCAGACGAGCCGTTCCGCCCCGGTGGGGACGAGCTTGCGATGGAGACCCGCGATGTCGCCAGAACTGTCGATGTAGACCACAGCGTTGTAGAGCGTGCCCGAACTGCTCCGCTCGGTGATGGCCAGTGCAACCCACACGCCGGCCGCTGCCGCCGCGGCGCGGGCTTCGTCGAGGGCGGGCCCGTCGACCTCGACCGCCTGCTCCTGGAACCGCGCGTACCAGTCTGTGTCGTCCATGGGGGTGCGGCGCCACACCCAGTCGGGGTAGCCGGGCACGAACGACTCGGGAAACACGACGAGGTCCGCACCATCGGCGCCTGCCCGGGTGACGTGCTCCGCGACGATGCCCAGGGTGGCGTCGCGGTCCAGGTAGGCCGGGGTGGCCTGTACGGCAGCGACGCGGAACGATCCCCGCCCGCTCATCGGGTGGCTCCCGCGATGACGAGCTCGCACGGTCCGACGAACCCGTCGGCGGTGTCGTACTGGCTGAGCGTGGTCTCGATCTCGTTCCAGACGTCGTCCTGCTCGTCGCTGCCCATGGCGCCGAGCATCTGGTGCAGTGCGCCGAACGACTCACGTTCGAACCGGACGCATTCGGCGGCAGACGGGAGGCGGACGGGCGCGTCGATGACCTCGACGACGACGTCGTGGAACCTGGCCTGTGTGAGGTCGTGCGTGAGGACCTCGGGGTCCGCGAGGCTGAACGGACCGGGCTGGCCGGGTGCTGGTGCGGGCAGTCCGGCCCGTTCACGGATGATCGAGACGGGCAGCGAGAAGAACCCGTTGGTGGCGGCGGTGGAGTAGGTCACGGTCGCGAACCGGCCGCCGTCACGGAGGACGTGGTGGATCCCGCTCAGCGCCTGGTGGCGATCCGGGAAGTAGATGAGTCCGACCCGGGAGATGGCAGCGTCGAAGCTCGCGGCGGGGAGGTGGTGGAGGTGTTCGCCGTCGAGCTCGCGCGTGGAGATGTTCTCCACTCCGGCCGCTGCCGCTGCTCGCGCCGCGTGCTGCAGGATCACCGGTGACAGGTCGGTCGCCAGCACCGTGCCGTTCGGGCCGACACGCTGGGCTGCGGCGATGCTCTGGCCACCGGCGCCTGCAGCCACATCGAGCACGCGGCCCGCTGTCTCCACGCCGGCGAGCTCGAGCATGCGATCGGTCGCAGGTCCGAGCCAGGACTCGAGGAGTTGGGCCCAGTCGTTCCAGCCGGCGGCGTAGTCCTGCCACTGCTGACGGGTCGCGAGCTTGTACTGATCGGCATCAAACATGATCTGTTCGCCTTCCCGGGCGTGAGGTGTCAACCTGTAGGCGCCAGAAGCCGTCGCTTTCCGCCAGGTTCCATCTGGCGATCCTCCGGCTCGACGGAAGACGTGCGATGCCGGACGTAGGCCAGGTTGGGATCGTCGGTCGATCGGGGCCGCTGCAACGCCTCGGTGAAGCGATGGCGGCGTCGGCCCAGGGCCGCCGGTCGGCGACCCTGGTGAGTGGCGAGGCCGGCATCGGGAAGACGTCGTTGGTCCGGTCAGCGATCGAGGCATCCACGGTCGAGCTGGTCGTGGGCTGGGGCACGTGTTGGCCTGGCGGCGGGGCGCCGGGGTTCTGGCCATGGATGCAGGTGTTCGCGGACCTCGCCCGGTCCGTCGGGTCGCAGGCCGTCCGGGAGGCTGCGGGCCCCGACCGCGACCTGCTCTCGGTGCTTGTGCGTGACCTGGGACCGGTAGGGGAGGCTTCCGGCGACCCCGAGGGGAACCGCTTGCTCCTGCTCGATGCCGCGGTCCGTTGGCTGGAGGCACTCACGGTGGACCGCCACATCGGGGTCGTGCTCGACGACCTGCAGTGGGCCGACCCGTCCACCTTGGACCTGTTCGACCACGTGCTCGCCTCGCCGGTGACGGCTCGTCTGATGCTCGTCGGTGCCTACCGCCACAACGAGCTCGATGGCGAGACCCGGCCGAGGGTCGCGCGGCTCGCGTCGCGCGCCGACCACGTCCACCTTGACGGGTTGACGGTGGAGGCGGTCGAGGAGCTGGTCGGAGCCATCGGTGGCCCCGCCGTCTCCGCCGCCGCGCTCCATCGGCGCACCGGCGGCCACCCGCTGTTCGTGAGCGAGCTGGCCAGACTGTCCGACGAGGACGGCGACCGCCGTCTGCCCTCGGTGGTCACCGATGCGGTTGGGCGACGGATCGACGCGTTACCCGAGGAGACCCGCCGCACGCTCGAGTCGGCCAGCGTGCTCGGGAACCGTCTCCTCCCGGACGTCCTCGCGACGGTGGATGGCGAAGCCCTGGCCGTCATCATCGACCGACTGTCGCCCGCCATCGACGCCGGCGTGCTGCGAACCACCGCTCAGGACGGAACGTGGTTCGCCCACGACCTGTTCCGAGAAGCCCTCTACGACCGTCTCGACGCTACCCAGCGATCGCTGCTCCATGGGCTGGTCGCGGACGCGTTGGCGGAGCGCAGCAGACGGGGCGGGGATGTCCCGCCGAGCGACCTGGCGCGGCACTACGCCAAGGCGGCGACGTCACGCGGCGGGAAGGGCGCGATCCACTGGGCTCGCCAGGCGGCCGCCGACGAACGTCGCCGTTCCGCGTTCACGGAGGCGGCAGGTCACCTGCTCCGCGCACGCCAGAGCGTGGTCGACGCCGGATGCAGCATCGAGCCCGACGTCCTCGTCCGGCTCCTGATCGAGGAGGCCGGCGACCGGGCACGGTCCGGCGATCCAGACGGTGCCCGGTCGCTGCTTGCCGGCGCGGCCAAGGCCGCACCCGACCCGGCACGCCAGGCCGACGTGGCGCTCGCGGTGCAGCGGCTCGGCGCGAAGTTCGCTGCGCCCCGCGACGCGATCATCGGCCAGCTCGAGACGGCGCTCGAAGCCGTGACGGGGCTCGACCTCGCCAGGGAGGCTCGGCTGACGGCCGCCCTGGCCCGGGAGTTGCAGCATTCGGTGTCCGGGGACCGGGCGCGCGCCGGTCCTCTCAGCGAACGAGCGATCGTCCTCGGCCGCCGCTCGAACGACGACGAGACGCTCGCCGCTTGCCTCCTCGCGCGTCATGACGGGCTCTGGGGACCGGGCACCGGAGCCGAACGGGCACAGCTCGGGCACGAGATCGCGACGGTGGGGAGCCGACTCGGCGCCACGGACTGCGTCGCGGAGGGTCTGCTCCTGGAAGCCAACGGGCTGCTCGAGTCCGGCTCAGCGGGCTTCCGGCCGGTGCTCGCACGGTGGCTCGCACTCCTCGACGCGCGCGACGAGCCTCGCGACCGCTACATGACCGCGACCCGCCGTGCCGCGCTCGCCCTCCTCGATGGCGACACCGGCCGAGCCGAAACCCTGATGGAAGAGGCCGCCCGGATCGGTGAACGCATCCACGAACCCGACACCGGCAACGTGCTCATGTCCCAACGGGTCGCCCTCGCCCGCGCACGCGACGATCCCGATGAACTGCGTGCCCTGGCAGGCGACGCCGTCCGGTGGTGGACCGGGTCGCCCGTCCTCGCATATGGGGTCGCGGCCGGCGCCTACACCGCCGCCGGCGACCTCGTCGCGGCCGGCCGAGCGGTCGCCACGGTGGCGGCGTGCGGAGGGTGGCAGAGCGAAGGTTCGTACCTCCGCTCGGTCCTGGTGTCCCACCTCGCCGAGGCCGCCACCGCGCTGGGTGACCATGAGCTGTGCCGCGACCTGCTCACCGACATCGAACACCTGACCGACAGCTGCGGTGTCAACGGCGCGATCGTGGCCTTCGCGGGCCCCTTCGCCCACACCGCCGGCATCCTCGCTGGCGGACTCGGGGACCTCCGCACCGCCGACGCGATGCTGCGCCAATCGGTCGCCACCGCCCGGCGGCTCGGCGCCGAGGTCTGGGTTCGACAGGGCACGGCCGCGCTGGAGACGCTCAGCACCGATGAACCCGAGCCAGCCAACCGGTCCGCTACGCGTCCTACGGCTGCCGTCGCCTCGCTGACGAGATCCAACGGGGTGTGGAGCATCTCCTGGCGTGCCGAGCATGCCCACCTCCCACATCTCAAAGGCCTCGCAGACATCGCCACCCTCGTCCGCCTCCGCGGCCAGGAAGTGCCGGCCCTGCAGCTCGCCGGTGGCGCCTCAGCGAGCGCTGGCGCGAGCGACCAACTCATCGACCGCGACGCGCTGCACGCCTACCGGCAACGGCTCAACGAGCTTGCCGTCGAGATCGACCGAGCTGCCGATGACGCCGATCTGGGACGAGTCCAGCGTCTCCAAGACGAACGCGAGCATCTCCTGGCCGAGGTGGGTCGCGCCACGGGCCTCGGCGGCCGTCTCCGCAACAGCCCCAACGACCCCGCCGAACGCGCAAGAAAAGCCGTCACTGCCCGGATCCGGGACGTGATCGGTCGCCTGGCCACCACAGCTCCGGTGCTCGCCGCACATCTCGATCGGTCCATCCGCACCGGCCTGCGATGCTCGTACGTTCCCCTCGGCGAGGACGCCGAGATCACCTGGGAAGTCCACACCTGAAGCCCGTCGCCACGCGCCGATCTCGGTCGAGGACGCAATGGCCGATCTTCATCTGTAGACGCGACCCGTTCCTGCCCAGTGACCAGGACGTCCCCGACGAGCTCGTGACGCGCCGAGGCGAGGACCGTCGCTGGGTGCGTGCCACGGTCGTAACACGGTCCCCGTGCACGTTGATTCAGACCCCGACCATGCTCAGCCATGCGAAGTCCACGAAGTACAGAAACAATCCGGTGCAGGACCGCGCGGGATGCCCAGTACATGACGGCGCGTGCCGCTGCCCAGGGGCCAGTCCTTGAACCCCACTGCGGCGTCCCATCGGCGGGGCTTCACGTAACGAGGCATCATCGAGGGCTCACTGGCGTTCACCCTTCCGGTCTTCGCCTTCACCTGTGGCCACTGGATGGAACAGCAGCCCTTGGGCTTGGTCACCTGAGCTTCGCACCCACCGTTACCAGCGACGCACGTCAGGTCGGGGACAGGCCATCGAGCACAGGCCCCGGCTACACCTTCGACATCGTCGACCTCCAGTTGATGTATCCACTCAACACGTGCGACCTCGTGTCGCACCGAGACTTTGCGCGTGCGGGTCAACGGCTGGAACCGCGCACAACGCTGATGCATGAAGGCGAAGCTGGGCATCTGCAGCACGTTCGACAAGGTGAGGCAGATCGGTCACTACCGGCGGGTGGCCAAGCTCAGCGGATGGATCGCGGCTCGACGCGCCCCGGAGATCAGGTGAGGGATTCCAGTGCCTCCAGCGCAGTCTGGGCGAGGCCGCCGCGGGTCAACGCCCGGCCCGTAGCGGCGGCACGGTTGTGGCGCTCGGCGGGCATCCACTCGGCGAGGATGGCCGCCACCTCATCGAGGCGCTGCCGCTGAGTCCCGTAGGCCTCGGCAGCGCCCTCCGGGTCGGCGTGGAGCAGCGTCACGGCGTGCTCGTCCGCGCCCTCCTCACAGAGCAGCTCGATGAGGTTGTGCACGGCGACGTACAGATGCGTCCACGCGCCCTGCTGCCAGCAGCGTCGGATGAGCTCTGTGAAGTCCTCGATCGCCTCGGCCCCGGCCCCGTGACGTGACGACACGCTGACGATGGTGACGCGGGCGACGTTGCCGATCACGCTGGCGCCGGTCCTCCGG
>NZ_JBBEBZ010000013.1:0-1477 GCF_040882075.1 Nitriliruptor sp. | reverse complement strand
GCTGACGATGGTGACGCGGGCGACGTTGCCGATCACGCTGGCGCCGGTCCTCCGGGCGAGCCGCTCGGCCCGGCGGGCAAGCTCGATGGTGTGCTGCGGGTCCCGGTCGCCACTGATCTCCGCACTGCAGTACAGCCACCAGGCCCGCGCCGTGTCGTTGTCCAGCCGGGACGCCACCAGCGCCTGGCGGTCCAGCAGCGCCCCCGCCACCTCCGGCGCGCCCTGATAGGCGTGGGCCAGCGCGCCGGCGCCCAACAGGTAGGCCACCAGCCACGTCCTGCCGGCGTCCTCGGCCAGCTCGAGCGCCTCGGTCGTCGTGGCGATGCAGCGTTCGTCACCGCGGTACATCTCGACCACGCCCTGCGCCGCCAGCGCCTCGACCGTGCTGGCGTCCGCCGGACCGGCCGAGCTGCGCACACGCTTGGCCAGCTCGGAGGCGGTGTCGAGGTCACCACCCAGCCACGCGCCCCACGCGGCCATGCCGAGCACCTCGACCGCCACCGCACGATCGCTGGTCGTCGCACCGGCCAGGCGCGCAGCCGCGTCGAGGAACCAGGTGCTGGCCTCCCAGCTGACCCGGAAGCGCAGGTAGACCGACAGCCCGGTCAGGATGCTGGCCAGCAGGTCGATGTCGCCGCGAAGCTGGCCAAGCGCGACCGCGTGGCGCAGGTTGTCGAACGTCTGCACGACGTGCTCGGCCGCCGCGATCTCCTCCGGGCCGGTCAGCCGCTGGTCGAGGTCGGCCAGGTCGTCACGGACGTGTGCGAGGAACGCCGCGTCGGTCGTTTCCACCTCCCCCGCAGCCACGCACTGCTCGCGGGCGAACACCCGGATCGTCTCCAGCAGGCGGTAGCGCGCAGGTCCGGGCCCGCCAGTGGCCACGACCATCGACTTGTCCACCAGGTCGGCCAGCAGCGCCGGGACCTCGCTGGTGTCCAGATCATCCAGTGCGGCGACCCGCACTGCGGCCGTCGCGGTGAACGGCCCGGCGAAGGCCCCCAGCCGGCGCAGCAGCCGGCGCTGCCGCTCGCCGAGCAGGTCGTGGGGACCACGCCACCGCGGCTCGCAGGCTCCGGTGGCGGTCGGCGCCACCGCGCCGGCCCATCAGCAGGTCGAAGCGGGCGTCCAGCCGCTGGGCGATCTCGGCCGGCGGCCGGGCCCTCACCCGGGCCGCGGCCAGCTCGAGTGCGAGGGGGAGGCCGTCCAGCGCCCGGCAGATGTCCACGACGCTGGCCACGACCGCATCGTCGACATGCAGGTGCGGATCGCTACGCGCTGCCCGGTCGAGGAACAGCTCCACGGCCGGGGCCGTCCGTGGGTCCTGGTCGTCCGCCGGCAGCGCCAGGCCTTCCACCGACCAGACCCGCTCGTGGTCCAGGCCCAGGTGCTCGCGGCTGGTGGCCACCACGTGCAGTTCGGGACAGCGCGCCACGAGCTCGGCGAGCAGGTCGGCGGCGCGGTCCAGTAGGTGCTCGCA
>NZ_JBBEBZ010000012.1:0-8492 GCF_040882075.1 Nitriliruptor sp. | reverse complement strand
GGCCCAGACGATCAGCTTGCCGATCATCGAGTCGTAGTCGCGCGGCACCTCGTAGCCCGACTCTGCCCCGGTGTCGAAGCGGACCCAAGGTCCGAGCGGCGCGACGAGTTCGGTGATCAGGCCCGGGGTCGGCACGAACCCGGACGCCGGCTCCTCGGCGTTGATCCGGACCTCGATCGCGTGGCCGGTCAGGACCACGTCGTCCTGGGTGAAGCCGATGCCTTCACCCGACGCGATGCGGAGCTGCGCCTGGGCGAGGTCCCGACCGGTGATCAGCTCGGTGACCGGGTGCTCGACCTGCAGGCGGGTGTTCATCTCGAGGAAGTAGAAGGTCTCGCCGTCGTCGTCGAGCAGGAACTCGCAGGTCCCCGCGTTGACGTAGCCCATCTCCTTGGCGACCCGGACGGCGGCTTCGCCCATCTTGGCGCGCACGTCGGGGGACAGGCCCGCGGCGGGGGCCTCCTCGACCAGCTTCTGGTGGCGCCGCTGCAGCGAGCAGTCGCGCTCGCCGAGGTGGAGGGTGGTGCCATCGGTGTCGGCGAGCACCTGGATCTCGACGTGGCGGGGGCGCTCGAGGTACCGCTCGAGGTAGCACTCACCGCGCCCGAAGGCGGCCTTGGCCTCGCGGGTCGCCGCGTCGAGCGCTTCGCGCATCGAGGCCGCGTCCTTGACGACCTTCATCCCGCGGCCGCCACCGCCGAACATCGCCTTGACCGCGACCGGGTAGCCGTACTCGTCCCCGAAGGCGACCGCCTCCTCCGCGTCCTCGGTCGGTTCCCGGGTCCCCGGCACGATCGGGACACCGGCGTTCAGGGCGACCTCACGGGCCGACAGCTTGTCGCCCATCTTGGCGATGGCTTCGGGGCCCGGACCGACGAAGACGAAACCGGCGTCGGCGCAGGCCTGCGCGAAGTCGGCGTTCTCGGAGAAGAACCCGTACCCGGGGTGGATCGCGTCGACACCGGCCTCGCGGGCGACCTCGAGGATCCGTTCCTGGTTGAGGTAGCTCTCGGCCGCCGCGGCAGGCCCGAGCAGGTACGCCTCGTCGGCGTGGCGCACGTGCGGTGCGTCGCGATCGACCTCGGAGTAGACGGCGACGCTGCGCACGCCGAGCTCACGGCACGCGCGGATCACACGGATGGCGATCTCGCCGCGGTTGGCCACCAGGACGGCGTCGAACACCGCTCCACCTCTCGTCGGGGACCTCGCTCCGGTGGGGTCGGGAGCGGGAAGGGCGCCGCTCGGGCCCGCGGGGAGCCTAGTGATGCCGGCCCGCGCCTCCACGTTCGAGCCCGGCCGCGGGTCCGGGGTGTGACCCACCGGGGTCCTGGTGCGGCGCCCGTGCCACGCCAGTTCCCCGCTGCCCCGTCGGCGGCCTGGGGCCGTCCCCGTGGTTACCTGCCACCCGCCCGCCGCGGGTACCCTCCGTCCCCGACGATGCCGTCTCCATGGACCCTCGGGAGCGGCCCGTCAGCACCCGCCGAACCGTCCCTCGTCCCATCCCTCCCCCGAGGAGCTCGTCGTGCGCCACCGCCTCACCCTCGGCCTCGTCACCGCCACCGCGGCCCTCCTCGCGGGTTGCGCGTCCTCACCCGACGGCGCCATCGAGGCTGCGGCCTACGAGTGCCCCGTCGGGACCGAGGGGTGCGACGTCGTCCAACCGGTCGGCGAGGGCGGCGAGATGACGATCGTCTCCTCACGCGAGGGGGAGTTCTCCTTCACGGTCGAGGACGGCATCGCCGTCACCGGCGAGATCATGGTGACCTTCGAGAACGAGGGCACCGCTGTCCACAACACCGAGGCCCTCGGCGCGGCGGAGGGATCCGACATCTCCGAAGCCCCGGGTGGCGGCAGCGACGAGGGGGTCTTCCTGCTGTTCCCGGGCGAGTGGACCGTCATCTGCAACGTCCCGGGTCACCGCGCGGCGGGTATGGAGACGACCGTCCAGGTGTTCGCCACCCCGGAGGAGGCCGCGGAGGCCGAGGCGTCCGGCGAGGACCTGAACGACGACGCCTGACCGCGCCGCAGGTACGACCGAGCCGGACCACGGGGTCCGGCTCGCTCACCTCTAGGCGCTCCACCCGAGGAACCTGCCCCCGAGCGCGACCACGGCCAGCACGAGCGCGACCGTGACGAACGGTGCCAGCATCGCCAGGAACGGGTGCCGGATCCGCCACCGCCACGCCACCACGCCGATCACGGCCCACGCGGTCAGCAGCACCAGCACCGCCCACATCGGTGCCACCAGGCCGAGGCTCAACGTCAGGTAGCCGACCACGGCGTGCAGCAACACCAGCGCGGTACCGGCCACGACGCCCGAGATCCGTCGCGCCACGTCCCCGACCTCGCTGGCGAGCGCGTCGAGATCGCCCTCCTCGGGCCCGGGTGCACGCGGTGCGGGACCGGGGCGGGTCGGGTCGTCGTCCACGGTCAGTGACCGAGCACCGTGACCTGCTGGAGGTCGCTCGGTCGGGTCGGTGGCAGCAGCCCGACCCCCTCGAGCAGCGCTGCGCGGGCCCACGCCGGTGCGGCGGTGTCACCGCTCGGATCGTCGGCCCCGGACGGCGTCAGCGCGACCACGACCGCGGCGAGTTGCTCGGCACCCACCGTCCCGCCGCCCACCACCTCGATGCGGGCGGTCGAACGCTCGGTCGCTGGCGCGTCGTCGCTCACGGGCAGCTCCTGCGTGGTTCGGTCAGAGGGGGATGTTGCCGTGCTTGCGGGCGGGACGCGTCTCGCGCTTGCCGGCGCAGAAGTGCAGCGCCCGGACCAGCTGCTGGCGCGTCTCGCTCGGCTGGATGACCGCGTCGACGTAGCCACGCTCGGCCGCCCGCCACGGGTTGGCGAGGTCCTCGGCGTACTGCTGCTCGAACTCGGCGTGCATCGCGTCCTGGTCGTCGGCGGCCTCGAGCTCACGCCGGTAGAGGATGTTGACCGCCCCCTTGGCGCCCATGACGGCGATCTCGGCGGTCGGCCAGGCGAGGTTCACGTCGGCACCGAGGTGTTTGGAACCCATGACGTCGTACGCGCCGCCGTAGGCCTTGCGCACGATCACGGTGAGCTTCGGCACGGAAGCTTCGGCGTAGGCGTAGAGGAGCTTGGCGCCGTGGCGGATGATGCCGCCGTACTCCTGCTCGGTGCCGGGAAGGAAGCCGGGCACGTCGACGAACGTGACGACCGGGATGTTGAACGCGTCGCAGAACCGCACGAACCGCGCCGCTTTCTCCGACGCGTCGATGTCGAGCACGCCCGCGTAGTAGGAGGGCTGGTTGCCGACGATCCCGACCGGGTGGCCGTCGAGCCGCGCGAGGCCGACGACGATGTTCTCCGCGTAGTGCTGGTGGACCTCGAGGAACTCCTCGTCATCGACCACCAGCCGCACCAGGTCGCGCACGTCGTAGGGGACGTTCGGGCTGTCGGGCATGAAGGTGTCGAGCTCGGTGACGAGCCGATCCGGATCATCGGTGGACGCCACCACGGGCGGGAGCTCGAGGTTGTTGGCCGGCAGGAAGCTCAGCAGGTACTTGATGTCGTCGAGGCAGCTCTCCTCGTCGTCGGCCGCGAAGTGCGCGACCCCCGACTTCGAGGCGTGGCTCATCGCCCCGCCGAGCTCCTCCATGGTCACGTCCTCGCCGGTGACCGTCTTGATGACGTTCGGGCCGGTGATGAACATGTGCGAGGTGTCCTTCACCATGAACACGAAGTCGGTGATGGCGGGGGAGTAGACCGCGCCACCGGCGCAGGGCCCCATGATCGCGCTGATCTGCGGGATGACCCCCGAGCTGCGGACGTTGCGCAGGAAGATGTCCCCGTACCCGCCGAGGCTGACCACGCCCTCCTGGATCCGAGCACCACCGGAGTCGTTGAGGCCGATGACCGGGATCCCCATCCGTTCGGCGAGATCCATGATCTTGACGACCTTCTCGGCGAACACCTCACCGAGCGAGCCACCGAACGCGGTGAAGTCCTGGCTGAAGACCGCGACGCGTCGGCCGTCGATCGTGCCGTGGCCGGTCACCACGCCGTCCCCGAGGATGCGCTTGTCCTCGAGCCCGAACCCGGTCGCGCGGTGCACCGCGAACGCGTCGGTCTCGACGAAGCTGCCCTCGTCGAGCAAGAGGTCGACCCGCTCGCGGGCGGTCAGCTTGCCCCGGTCGTGCTGCTTGGCGATGGCGTCCTCGCCACCCCCCGTCGCGTGCTCGGCACGCCGGCGTTCGAGCTCGGCGAGCTTGTCCTTCGTGGTCTCGGCCACGGGGGTGCCTCTCAGCGGGAGCGGGGGGAACGGCGCACGCCGTCGCGGACGAGCGGGCGGCCGGAGCCTAGCCTTCGACCCTCCACCGACCCCCAGCCGGCTCCGTCCGGAGGGGCGTGACGACCACCGCAGCGAGGAGACCCGTGACCGACCTCGAACGCTCCGAACAGCTCGTGGCGCTGCTCGGCGGGCCGCTCGGGTGGCACACCCTCGTGCACGAACCCGAGGTGGCCTCGACCAACGATGTGGCCCTCGCCGCGGTCCGCGAGGGCACGCCCCCTGGTCTGGTCGTGGTCGCCGATCACCAGACCGCGGGCCGTGGTCGGCTCGGTCGACCGTGGGACGATGCGAGCTCAGGTGACGCGGTCCGGTCGCTCACCGCGAGTTCGGTCGTCGCGCTCCCGACTGCGAACGTCTCGCTGGTCCCGCTGGCGGTGGGGCTCGCGGTCGCCGACGCGCTCCGACGCGCCGGAGCGCGCCCGATGCTGAAGTGGCCGAACGACGTGCTGCTCCCACGGCCGGGAGGCGGTCGGGCCAAGGCGGCGGGGATCCTGGTCGAACGCCACGCCGTCCCGCAAGGCGAGGTGCTGGTGATCGGGACCGGCATCGATCTCGACTGGCGCGAGGTGCCCCGCTCGGGGGACGCGGATGCGTGGACCTCGGTGGCGGAGTCAGCGGGCCGCGACGTCGACCGGGTCAGCGTGCTCGCCGACCTGCTGCGCGGACTGGCGGTGTGGTTGCGGTCCGTCCCGGCCGACCCGCTGCGGTTGCTGATCGCGTACCGCGATGCGTGCGCGACCGTCGGGACCGACGTGCGGGTGACCTTCCCCGACGGCGAGGTGCTCGAGGGGCGCGCCGTGGACCTCGACCGTGACGGTCGCCTGGTCGTCGAGAGCCCGGTCGCCGGGAAGGTGGCCGTCACCGCTGGTGACGTCGAGCACGTCCGGCCGGGGACGTAGGCTCGCCGCGCCGACGAGGGAGAGAAGATCATGGTGTCGTTCGCGCTCGAGCCGGAGCAGGAGGAGTTCCGCAAGGTCGTGGCGCAGTTCGCCGACACCGTCGTGGCTCCCGCGGCCGATGCGTTCAACGCCGAGGGTCGGTTCCCGGTCGAGATCGTGCGCCAGATGGGCGAGATGGGCCTGTTCGGGCTGATCTTCCCCGAGGAGTGGGGTGGGGTCGGCGGGGACTACCTCACCTTCTGCCTCGCGCTCGAGGAGCTCGGCCGGGTCGACCAGTCCGTGGGCATCACCCTCGAGGCCGGTGTCGGGCTCGGAGCGGCGCCGATCTTCGAGTTCGGGACCGAGGAGCAGAAGCAGCGCTGGCTACCGGAGCTCGCCCGTGGCGAGAAGCTCGGCGGCTTCGGCCTGACCGAGACCGGGGGCGGATCGGACGTGTTCGGCGCCACCGCCACGAAGGCCGTCGAGACCCAAGACCACTGGGTCATCGACGGGACCAAGCAGTTCATCACCAACTCCGGCACCGAGATGACCTCCATCGTCACGGTCACCGCCATGACCGCGCCGGGGGAGATGACCGCGATCATCGTCCCGGTCGATACCCCGGGGTTCTCGTACGCCCCGCCCTACCGCAAGGTCGGCTGGCACGCCTCGGACACCCGGGAACTCACGTTGGACGGCGTCCGTGTGCCGATCAGCAACACCCTCGGCGAGCGGGGCGCCGGGTTCCGTCAGTTCCTCAAGACCCTCGACGACGGCCGCATCGCCATCTCGGCGCTGGCCGTCGGCCTCATCCAGGGCTGCGTCGAGGAGTGCACGCGCTACAGCCAGGAGCGTGAAGCGTTCGGCAAGCCGATCGGCGCCAACCAGGCCATCGCCTTCAAGATCGCCGACCTCGACGTCGCTGCGGAGACCTCGCGGCAGATGTACCGCTACGCGTGCTGGCGCAAGCTCGAGGGCCTGCCGTACAAGCGCGAGGCGTCCATCGCCAAGCTGTACTCCTCGGAGCAGGCGGTGACCGCTGCCCGGGAAGCGACCCAGATCTTCGGCGGCATGGGCTTCACCACCGAGACCCGTGTTGGCCGCTTCTACCAGGACTGCAAGATCCTCGAGATCGGTGAGGGCACCAGCGAGATCCAGCGGATGCTCATCGCCAGGGACCTGGGCCTCTGACGCGGCTCGTACCCTCGCCGCGCCCCCGTAGGAGTCCGCCCCCGTGGTCGACAAGTACACCTCCCGCATCGCGCTCGTCCTCGACGCGCCGGTCGAGGACCTCGCCGCGGTCATCTCCGCTGCAGGCCGCGCCAAGGACATCGACCGTGGCAGCCCCGTCCGCGGCGCGGACGGCGCGGCCTTCGAGGTTCACTGGGGTGGGCGGATGCAGAAGGCCGTCGTCCGTGCGCTGACGGACGACGACGGCCGGGCCCTCCTGCGTGCCGAGACCTACATCGGCGGGGACGGGCTCGTCGAGGGCATGCGCCGCCAGTGCCAGTTGCTGCAGGGCCTCTCGCGGCACCTGCGCGGGCGCGTCCGCGGGGTGTCGGACGTGTCGGCGGTCGCCGAGCGTGACGAGGCGTGGATGAACCGCTGCGCCGTCGGTGCGGTGACGATCGACGACGCGATCGTGGTCCGCGCGGAGGGCGAGGGGACCTGGTGGGTGCGGACCCACGGGCTCGCCCGGTTCGACGTCCCCGATCTCGAGCTGTACGGCCTCAGCCGCGCGCAGGTCCCCGGCGCGGAGGCGGCGATCCGGCACGTCCTCGATCAGCTGCTGCGTGGCGGGATCCGGGCCGACCTGTCGCTGCCGGACGGGACGTCGCTCTACCTGGTCCCGGTGCTCGAGGCCTGGACCCACGTGCCCCTCGACTGGCCGGGTGTGGGCCGAGCCGGCCAGGACCGCGGACCGGGACTCGACGGTCCGCGCGCGTCGCTGTCGGTGCTCAAGCCACCCCGCCTGGGTCGCTACAAGAAGGACCTCGCCGGGGTCATCGATCGCCTCCCCGCCGTCTGAACGCGCGACGGGCGCCCCGGAGGGCGCCCGTCGGCAGGTGTGGCGGGTGGATCAGCTGTCGGTGTCGGCCTCAGCCTCGGCCTCGGCGTCCGCGTCGGCGGTGTCCTCGGTCGTGTCCTCCTCGACCGTGACGTCCGCCTCAGCCTCAGCGTCGGCGTCCTCGGTGGTGTCGGCATCAGTGTCGGTGACGACCGTGTCCGGGTCGTCGTCCTCGACGGTGCAGGCGGCGCCAGCGAAGGCGAGACCGGCGACGAGCGAGAGCGAGGTGATGCGCTTGCGGAGGTGGGTACGCACGGGAGCTCCTCGGATGGGGTGCGTTGGTGGAGCCCGAACCTTCGCGGCTCCCGGGGCACCGCGTTCGGCGTCGACCGGCGCCACGCTCGGGGACCGCATCCAGTCGAGCTTGACCGACCGTCCATCCGGCCGAGGTGTCGCGTCGACTCATCGGACCCCCGACGAACGAGAGACGAGCCCGTGGGCTCGCGTCAGGCCTCGATCTCGTCGGGGGAGGCGATCCACCCGTCATCGCCTTCGCCGCGCAGGTCGCCGCACAGCTCACGCAGGCGCGGTGCGCCCTCCTCGGGGCCGATCGCCAGCAGGCGGTCACCCGCCTCGACCGTGCGGGCCCGCTTCGGTCGGTAGATCCAGCGGCCTCGGCGCTGGATCGCGAGGACCTCCATCCCGGTCTGGGTCTGCAGCTGGAGCTCGCGGAGCGTCCGGCCGGCAGCGGCGCTGCCCTCGGCGACCTCGGCGTCGGCGACGATCTCGTCCGCCTCGGCGAGTGCCGCCGCGATGATCGGGTGGGGCGGCCCCTCGTCCTCGATCACGCGACACATCGACTGCGCCGAGTCGACGATCCGTTCGGCCGCCGAGGCGAGGTGGAGCAGGCCGCGCAGCTCGTCGGGATCCTCGAGCTCGGCTGCGGCCCGCAGGACCCACCCCTCGAGCTTGTGGAACAGCTCGTCGGAGGTGTCCTCGATGACACCGACCTCGGCCGCGAGCGACAGGTCCTGCAGCAGGATCGCGGAGTAGGCCAGCCCGACGGCCACCTCCGACACGTTCTTGAGCTCGACGACGAGGTCGACGGCCCGGTCGAGGTTGGTGAGCTTGGCCCGCTGCGGCGGCGGTGGCAGCTCGCGCGCGGTCCCGCCGGCGAGCTCCCGGACGTGGTCGACCCCCTCCTTCGGGCCCTGGAGGAAGAGCACGTCGCCCTCGCGCAGCACGTCGTCGGGAGCCGGCCCGTACATCCAGTCGACGTCCCGCCGGATGGCGA
>NZ_JBBEBZ010000011.1:0-1447 GCF_040882075.1 Nitriliruptor sp. | reverse complement strand
GGGCGGCCGTGACTCACCACTTCTGACGTCTCAAGACCGAGCAACAACGGCGGTTGTACCTATGCAGGTCGGTTGACCGCGATCGTGCGTAGCGGCGGTTGCAGCCAGGTTCAGGAACGGTTCTCACCCGTGCTTCCGCGGAGACGCCACGTGGGGGCGGGTCCTCATCCAGTTGAGCCGAGCGAGCCCACGACGCGTTGAGGCCACCGAGCATCAATCCCGAAACTGAGGCGCTGCGCGGCGATGCGACGACTCGTCCGGCGTCTCGATGGCCGGTAGCCGCCCAGCCGTTCTCCGCGAGCAACGGATGGCCGTCGAGTTCGTGGACGAACCGCTCCGGCAGCAAGTCCATGACGTAACCTGTCCCCATGAGCTTCGAGCGGATCTCCATCGACCCGGACCGGATGCAGGGGTTGCCGTGCATCCGGGGGACGCGTGTCACCGTGAGCGCGATCCTGGGACAGCTCGCTGCGGGTCGTTCGGTCGACGAGGTCCTCGAGGACTACCCCCAGCTCGAACGTGAAGATGTGCTCGGAGCGCTGGAGTACGCCGCTGCCGCTACTCGCGAGCGTGAGATCCCTCTGACCGCGGCGGGATGAAGCTTCTGCTTGACGAGAACCTCTCACCCCGGGTGGCGAGGATGCTCCAGCTGGCCGGCCATGACGTCGCTCATGTCACCGAGGTCGGCCTCGGCAACACCGACGATGCCGAGATCCTCACTGCAGCCGCCGGCCAGGGTCGAGCCATCGTGACCGCCGACACGGACTTCGGTGCGCTGCTGGCGGCTCGTGGGACCTCGTCGCCGTCGGTTGTGATGCTCCGCTCATCCGACCATCTCACGCCCGACGAACAGGCCCGACTCATCGTGACCGTGCTGGAACGCGTCGGTGAGGAGCTCAAGCAGGGCGCCATAGCCAGTGTCACGCCAGAACGGATCAGATTGCGCACCCTCCCCATCGCCCCCACCTGAGCGCCGACATGCCTCCGGCATCCCGGCCTGGCGACAACGCCCGTTGTCGCTACGTCAGCCCTCGCCCGCGAGACGGAGAACAGAGCGGTGACAGCCGGTTGTTCGGACCGGGATCCAACACGGTCCTTGGCCCGCAGGACCGTGGTAGGCGACGACCACGGCTCTTCGCCGCAAGGACGGCATCCGGTATCGGCGAAAGGGGCTGTCCACCTTGCTCCTCCAGCCCCCACATCTTGGGGTCCGGGTGGCCGCTGCTACAGCCACCGACTGGTTCGAAATCCACGTCCTACGGGGTCGTAGTCGGACCACGCCGGACGATCGAGCAGCAGCGCCCTGACCACAGCATGTTGTGGCAGGAGGAGCTACGTGGATACCCCCTTCAGCGAAAAGTGCACCACGCTCCCCGCGCCGTCAGCCGCCGGCGCCTTGCCGGATCTCGTCGTCCATCGTGCGCAGGTAGGGCGCGACGAGCTCGCC
>NZ_JBBEBZ010000010.1:0-1451 GCF_040882075.1 Nitriliruptor sp. | reverse complement strand
GGCGAATTCAAGCGGTCGTCGCAGCACCT
Source organism: Nitriliruptor sp. (assembly GCF_040882075.1). NCBI lineage: Bacteria > Bacillati > Actinomycetota > Nitriliruptoria > Nitriliruptorales > Nitriliruptoraceae > Nitriliruptor > Nitriliruptor sp. The sequence continues at coordinate 1,422 of NZ_JBBEBZ010000010.1, read as the reverse complement.
CAAGGTGAGGAGCTGGAATGGGACGTGCACCTGGGTGGGCAGCGAGAGCGACGGGACGAGCACCGATGCGGTCGCCGGGGCGACCGCCGGTCGCGCGGCGTGAACATCGGCAGCGGTTCTGGTTGGCGATCGCAGCCGGGAAGTCCAGCGAGGATGCCGCCGCGGTAGCCGGAGTGTCTCCGGCGGTGGGGAGCCGCTGGTTTCGTGAGGGTGGTGGCATGCCGACGATCAGCCCGGCCCCGCTGTCGGGGCGCTATCTGTCATTCAGCGAACGCGAGGAGATCGCCATCCTTCACGCACGAGGCGTCACCGGTCGAGAGATCGCCCGGCGCCTGGACCGCAGCTCGTCGACGATCTCGCGGGAGCTGCGTCGCGGCGCGGCGACCCGTAGCGGCCAGCTCGAGTACAGGGCGAGCCTCGCGCAGTGGCATGCCGATCGGCGTGGCCTGCGCCCGAAAACCGCCAAGCTCGCGGCGAACGAGCAGCTCAGGCAGTACGTACAGGACCGGCTCGGCGGCACGATCCAGCGGCCCGGCGGGGAGGTCGTGGCGGGCCCTGAGGTCCGGTGGATCGGACGTCGACACGGGCCACGGAAGCATCGACGCTGGGGCGTAGCGTGGAGCCCCGAGCAGATCGCGAACCGGCTGAAGGTCGACTTCCCCGATGACGAAACGATGAGGATTTCCCACGAGGCCATCTACCAGGCCCTCTACGTCCAAGGACGCGGCGCTCTACGCCGCGAGTTGAGCGCGTGTCTGCGCACTGGACGGGCGCTGCGAGTGCCTCGGGCACGCACCCACGCGCGAGGCAAGAAGTTCATCCCGCGCGAGTTGCTGATTACCGAGCGGCCCCCGGAGGTCGCTGACCGGGCCGTGCCGGGCCACTGGGAAGGCGACCTGATCATCGGGCTGGGAAGCTCCGCGATCGGGACCCTGGTCGAGCGCACCACCCGGTTCACCATGCTGCTGCACCTACCCCGCATGGAAGGCCACGGCCAACAGCCGACGGTCAAGAACGGTCCGCCGCTGGCAGGCCACGGCGCCGAAGCGGTCCGCGACGCGATCAGCGCCTCCATCGTCGATCTGCCCGAGCACCTACGTCGGTCACTGACCTGGGACCAAGGAGCGGAGATGGCTCAACACGCGCAACTGCGCATCGACACCGGCCTGCCGATCTACTTCTGCAACCCCCACAGCCCCTGGCAGCGCGGTTCGAACGAGAACACCAACGGGCTGCTGCGCCAGTACTTCCCCAAGGGCACCGATCTGTCCAAGCACTCCGCCGACGACCTCTCCGCCGTCGCCCTCGCCCTCAACACCCGACCCCGCAAAACCCTCGGATGGCGGACACCCGCGGAGGCACTCAACGACCACCTACGCTCTGCAGAACAGGCCGGTGCTGCGACGACCCCTTGAACCTAAG
>NZ_JBBEBZ010000009.1:0-8610 GCF_040882075.1 Nitriliruptor sp. | reverse complement strand
GACGAGGCCACGCCTGACGAGGCCACGCCCGACCAGACACCCGACCCGGTCGTCGCCGACCAGCCCGCGACCACCGAGCCGGCAGGCGAGGGTGAGCGCCACCCCGCGCACCCCGCGCACGCCGCACCCGGTGCCGCGATCGCCCTCACCGAGCGCTACGGCGTCCCGAACGTCGGCGACATCGACATCTACGAGCAGCACGGCGGGTACGTCGGCCTGCGCAAGGCGCTCGAGATGGACCCGAAGGACATCATCGAGACCGTCAAGGAGGCCGGTGTCCGCGGACGTGGCGGCGCCGGCTTCCCGACCGGCTTGAAGTGGTCGTTCGTGGCCCAGGACACCGGCAAGCCGATCTACATCGTCTGCAACGCCGACGAGGGCGAGCCCGGCACGTTCAAGGACCGCGAGCTGATGGAGCTCGACCCCCACCAGCTCGTGGAGGGCATGGTCGTCGGCGGCCTCGCCCTCAACGCCGAGCAGGGCTACATCTACCTGCGCGGTGAGTTCGCCTACGCCGGCCGGCAGCTGACCCGGGCGATCCGGCAGGCTTACGAGCGCGGCTACCTCGGTGCCGACGTCCTCGGGTCCGGCAAGCGCTTCGACCTGACCCTCCACCGTGGTGCTGGCGCCTACATCTGCGGCGAGGAGACCGCGCTCCTCGACTCGCTCGAGGGACGCCGCGGCCAGCCGCGGCTGCGTCCGCCGTTCCCGGCCACGCACGGGCTGTACGGCTGCCCGACCACCGTGAACAACGTCGAGTCGATCTCGAGCGTCCCGTTCGTCCTGCGCCACGGCGTCGACTGGTACCGCCAGTGGGGGACCGAGAAGTCGGCCGGTCCGAAGCTGATGTGCCTCTCGGGCGAGATCGAGCGCCCGGGCAACTACGAGTTCCCGCTCGGCGCGACCGTCCAGGAGATGATCGACGCCTGCGGCGGCATGAAGGACGGCAAGACCCTGAAGTTCTTCTGTCCCGGCGGGTCGTCGACCCCGATGCTGCCGGCGGCCGCGGCCGACACCGTCTACACCTACGAGGCCGTGATGGAGGCCGGGTCGATGCTCGGCACCGGCGCCCTGATGCTGTACTCCGAGGACACCTGCGTGGTCGACATGGTCCGCGGCTGGACCAAGTTCTACGAGCACGAGTCCTGCGGCAAGTGCACGCCGTGCCGCGAGGGCAGCTACTGGCTGTCGCAGATCTACGACCGGATCGAGACCGGCACGGGGCGCGTCGAGGATCTCGAACTGCTCGAGGACCTGTGCGACAACATCTTCGGTCGGGTCTTCTGCGCGCTCGGGGACGGGATGACCTCGCCGATCGTGTCCAGCCTGAAGCACTTCCGCGAGGAGTACCTCGAGCACATCCGCCAGGGCCGGTGTCCGCTCGGGGCCAGCGAGCCGCGCCGGGATATCGCCGTGCTCGAGGCTCGCGTCGACGACCACGGCGACGTCCTGCCGCCGGTCCGTGCGGGTGAGCAGCCCCTCGCGGCGGCGGCTCCGATCACGACCGCGGCGAGCCCAGCTCCCGCGGGGCAGGCGCGATGATGGCTGAGCAGCCCGACGACAAGCAGGGGCGCCCCGAGCGCGAGGACGACGTCACCCTGACCATCGACGGTCAGGAGGTGAGCGTGCCCAAGGGCACGCTGGTCATCCGCGCCGCCGAGCAGCTCGGGACGATCGTGCCCCGCTTCTGCGACCACCCCCTCCTCGATCCGGTCGGCGCGTGCCGGCAGTGCGTGGTCGAGGTCGAGGGGCAGCGCAAGCCCGTGATGTCCTGCACGATGCCGGTGGCCCCGGACATGGTGGTCAGCACCCACCTGACCTCACGGGTGGCCGAGAAGGCCCAGGAGGGCACCCTCGAGTTCCTGCTGATCAACCACCCGCTCGACTGTCCGATGTGCGACAAGGGTGGCGAGTGCCCGCTGCAGGACCAGTCGCTCCGGAACGGCACGAACACTTCGCGCTTCATCGACCAGAAGCGGCGCTACCTCAAGCCCGTGGCCATCAGCGCCCAGGTGCTGCTCGATCGGGAACGGTGCGTGCTGTGCGCCCGCTGTACCCGGTTCTCCGAGCAGATCTCCGGCGATCCCTTCATCGAGCTGTTCGAACGCGGCGCCCTCCAGCAGGTCGCGATGTACGAGGACGAGCCGTACGACAGCTACTTCTCGGGCAACATCATCCAGATCTGCCCCGTGGGCGCGCTCACCTCGAACTCCTACCGGTTCAAGGCGCGCCCGTTCGACGTGGTCACCACCCCCTCGGTCTGTGACCACTGTTCGGCCGGCTGCTCGCTGACCGTCCAGTCGCGTCGTGGGGACATCCAGCGCCAGCTCGCGCGGACCAACCTCGCGGTCAACGAGGCCTGGAACTGCGACCGGGGCCGCTTCGCCTTCAAGCACCTGACGGCCGACACGCGCATCACCACGCCGCGCCTGCGGCGGGGCGGCGACCTCGTCGAGGCGACGTGGTCCGAGACGCTCACGACCGTCACTGCAGCGCTCGCCGACGCGAAGGAGGCCGGCGCGGGTCGCGTCGCGGTCCTGACCGGTGGCCGCCTGCCGGACGAGGACGCCTACGCGGTCGCCAAGTACGTCCGCACCGTGCTCGGCAGCGACGACCTCGATTTCCGTACGCGGTTCGCCGACCCCGCCGAGACCGACGAGCTCGTTGCCCTGGTCGGGCGTGACGGGGCGACCTACGCCGACGTCGAAGCCTCGCCCGTGACGCTGGTCGTCGACCTCGACCCGGAGGAGGAGGTGCCGATCCTGCACCTGCGCCTGCGCAAGGCGTGGCGCAACTCCTTGGCCCACCTGGTCTCGGTCGGCCCCTCGCTCGGGTCGCTGTGGGATCTCGCGTGGCGCCGGATCGGGACGCGTCCCGGCGGTTCAGCCGACGCCCTGGCCGCGCTGACCTCCGAGCTGACCGGCGGTGGGCAGGACCTCAGCGAGGTCGCCGCCGCCCTGCGCGATGCCGACACCGCTCCGGTCGTGCTCGTCGGCGAACGCGCAGCATCCGGCACGTTGACCGCCGCCGCAGCCCTGGCCGACGCCTGCGGCGCCAAGCTCGCGTGGGTCCCGCGTCGCGCTGGCGACCGGGGCGCGCTCGAGGCGGGCCTCGCCGCGGGCGTGCTGCCCGGTGGCCGCCGGCTCGACGACGCCGACGACCGTGCGGCCGTCGCGGCGGTCTGGGGCGAGCTGCCGCAGGAGCGCGGTCGCGACCTCGAAGCCATCCTGACCGACGCTGCTGCCGGCAAGGTCGATGTCCTCCACCTCATCGGTGTCGACCCCCTGCGGGACGCGGCGTCGCCCGAGCTCGCGCGGAAGGCCCTCGCGAAGGCCAAGCTGGTGATCGCGCAGGACCTCGCGCTCAACGCCACCGTCGCCGAGTTCGCCGACGTCGTCCTGCCGGCGGCCGCCACGCAGGAACGCGCCGGTGCCATGACCAACTGGGAGGGCCGCACGCAACGGTTCGCCCGCGCGGTCGACGGCCCGGACCTGGTCCAGGAGGACTGGGAGATCCTGGTGCAGCTCGCGGCCATGCAGGGTCGCGACCTCGGGTTCTCCGACCTCGACGCCCTGCGCGCCGAGATCGAGACCCTCGGTGCCCGCCCGACGGCGCACCCCCTGCCGACCTCCGCGGACGCGTCCGGCGCTCCAGCGGCCGACGCCGACACCTCGGCGGCTGACGCGGACGGCGGCGACGACGGCACGCTCGAGCTGGTCGCGGTGCCCGCGTTGCTCGACCGCGGCACGATGCTTGCCGGTGCGACCGATCTGCTCGCGACCGCCCGCGAGCCCGACGTCGCGGTCCACGTCACGGACGCCGAACGTCTCGGCATCGGCGACGGGGACGAGGTCGAGCTCGCCGCCGACGGGCGACAGGTCCGGTTGCGGGCGCGCGTCGGCCACGATGTGGTCCCCGGCGTCGTCCGCGCACCGGCGAACTCCACCGACACCTCGGTGCGGTCGCTGGCCGCCGCGGACGGCAGCACGCGGGTCACGGTGACCGCGGTCACCAGCGCCGACGAGGACGAGACCGTGGAGGTGGCCGGGTGATGGAGACCTACCCGTTCTGGGTCGACCTCGTGCGAGCCGTCGCGGTGTTCGTCTACTTCCTGCTGTTCACCGCCCTGCTGATCTGGGGCGAGCGACGCATCCTCGGGCGCATGCAGTCCCGGCTCGGACCCAACCGTGTCGGCCCGCTCGGGATGATGCAGACGCTGGTCGACGGCGCCAAGATGTTCTTCAAGGAGGACGTCACGCCGGGGATGGTCAACAAGCCGATCTTCATCCTCGCGCCGCTGATCGGGGTGATCGCCGGCTTCCTGTCGATGGCCGTCATCCCCCTCGGCGGTCAGGTCACCCTCTTCGGTGAGACCTTCCCGCTGGTGGTCGCCGACCTCGACGTCGGCATCCTGTGGTTCCTGGCGATGGGCTCGATCCACGTCTACTCGACCTTCCTGGCCGGGTGGGCCTCGAACTCGCCCTACCCGCTGCTCGGCGGGGTGCGCTCGAGCGCGCAGATGGTCAGCTACGAGATCGCCCAGGGTCTGGCGGTCGCCAGCGTCTTCATCTACACCGGGTCGCTGCGCGTGTCGGACATCATCGCGGGCCAGGACCAGGCGCTGTTCGGCATCGAGGGCATCCCCGGCTGGAACGTGGTGCCGCTGTTCCCCGCCTTCCTCGTCTTCGTGGTCGGGATGGTCGCCGAAGCCGGCCGGCCGCCGTTCGACCTCGCCGAGGCCGAGGGCGAGCTCGTCGGCGGGTTCAACACCGAGTACTCCGGCATGAAGTTCGCGATGTTCATGCTCGCCGAGTTCATGGCCGCGGTCACGATGTCGGCGGTCGTGGTCACCCTGTTCTTCGGCGGGCCGAACGGACCGACGTTCGGACTCGGTGAGCCGTTCACCTCGCTCCTGCCGGTGTTCTGGTTCACCCTGAAGGTCAGCTTCTTCGTCCTGTTCTTCATCACCCTCCGCGGCGCCCTCCCGCGCGTGCGTTACAAGCAGCTCATGGACATCGGGTGGAAGGTGCTCATCCCGGTCGCGCTGGTGTGGACCATGGTCACCGCCGGCTTCGTCCTCATCGAGGAGGTCGAGGGCGGCCTGCCGAACGGGGCTCGCATCGCGCTGGCCGTCCTCGCGGGCCTGATCCTGCTCTTCGCGCTCGTCGGGGAGGCCGGTGGCGGTGAGCCCGCCCCGGCCCGCACCCGTGGCGGCGCGCAGCGGCCGACCGACGCGGACGGTGACCCGGTGGGTGAACCCGAGCTCGACGTCGGCGACCCGGCGGATCCGAACGCCGACCGCAAGGAGGTGACGCGCTGATGCCCTCCGCCCTGATCACCCTGCTGAGCTTCCTCGTCCTCGCCGGTGTCGTCTACCTGTTCCTGACGCGCACCGTGATCGGACGCGGGTTCTCGGTCCCGCTGCGCAACATGGTGCGCCCGGTCGAGACCCACTCCTACCCGGAGGACCCGCGCCCCGTCACGCCGCGCTTCCACGGTCGTCACCAGCTCAACCGGTACGCCGACGGCCTCGAGAAGTGCATCGGCTGCGAGCTGTGCGCGTGGGCCTGCCCCGCCGACGCCATCTACGTCCAGGGCGCGAACAACACCGTCGAAGCGCGCTACTCGCCGGGCGAGCGGTACGCCGAGGACTACCAGATCAACTACAACCGCTGCATCCTGTGCGGGCTCTGCATCGAGGCGTGCCCGACCCGTGCCCTCACGATGACCCACGACTACGAGTTCTCGGCTGCGACCCGACAGGAGCTCATCTACACCAAGGGTGACCTGCTCGCGGTCCTCCCGGAGGGCGGGGACGAGACCCCCCACCGCGACCGTGAGGTCCGGGCGCGCGGTCTCAACTACTACGGTGGCCTGGCGGTGACCCCGCCGACGCTGACCGGGGGCCGCTACGAGCCCGCCGAGCACGCGCCGTCCGCCCGTGCCGCTCAGGTCGTCCCCACCGGTGACCTGCCGAGCACCGACGCCGACCCGGCCGACCCCGCCACCGTGGGGACCGAGACGATGCCTGAGCACCCCGAGCGCGGGGCGACGACCGAGTCCGAGCGAGGGGTGCGCTAGATGACGCTGCTGGCCCAAGCCGCGGACGTCGCGGCCACGGACGCGAGCACCGCGGAGACGATCGTCTTCTACGTGTTCGCCGCCCTCGCGCTCGGCTCCGGCCTCGCGGTCATCACGATGCGCAACATCGTGCACGGCGCGCTGATGCTCGTCCTCAACCTCCTCGCGATCGCCGGCCTGTACCTCGCGCTCGAGTCGACGTTCCTGTCGATCATCCAGGTGCTGGTCTACGCCGGCGCGATCACGGTGCTGTTCCTGTTCGTGATCATGCTCCTCGGCATCGACCGCGACGACCTGCTCAGCGTCACCTCCAAGCGCAACGCCATCCTCGCCAGCGCCGCCGTCGCGCTGCTCGCGGGCGCGCTGCTCGTGGGGATCGTGGGCCCGTACACCGGCGAGGCGTCGCTCTGCAACCAGGGCGCGACCACCACGGCCGGCGGCGCCTGCATCGGCCTCGAGGACGCGCTCGCCGGCGAGGAACAGGGGTCGGTCAGCTTCCTCGGGGAGCGGATGTTCACGCGGTACACCTTCCCGTTCGAGCTGTCCGCGTTGCTGCTGACGGTCGCCACCATCGGCGCGACCCTCCTCGGCCGCCGTCGCGACCCCGAGCCGGACGACGAGGACGACGCGCCCATCGGCTCCGGGGGGACCCACGTCCCCGCCGACGTCCTGGCCGCCGACCTCGACGCGGTGTCCGAGCACTCCGACGCCCGGGTCGAGGGCGACCGTCCCGAGCTGCGCGACGCAGGCCAGGACCCCGAGCTCGACCGTGGTCGCGACGACAGTTCGGTTGCGCCTCGAGGACGAGACGACAGCCACCCCCACCGCGACACCCCCGAACGGGAGGGCTGAGCCGTGCCGATCGGGTACTACCTCGTCGTCTCCGCGCTGCTGTTCTGCACGGGGCTGCTCGGCGTCATGGTGCGCCGCAACGCCATCGTGCTGTTCATGTGCATCGAGCTCATGCTGAACGCGGTCAACCTGACCCTGGCTGCTGCCGCCCGCATGTGGGGTGGCGCGGACGGCCAGGTCTTCGTCTTCTTCGTCATCGTTGTCGCCGCGGCCGAGGTGGTGATCGGCCTCGCGCTGATCGTCAACCTCTTCTTCCGCCGCGGGACGCTCGACGTCGACGTCCCCCAGCTGCTGAGGTCCTGACGTGACGTTCCTGCTCGCCGCGGAGAGCGCTCCCGCCGCTGTCAACGAGGTCGTCCAGACGACCTCGGGGGCCATCGGGTTCGCCTGGCTCGTCCCCGTCGTCCCCCTGCTGGGCTTCCTCGCCGTGCTGCTCGCGACCAAGGCGCTGCGCGAGTCCGCAGCCTTCATCGCCATCGGCGCCGCGACCGTCAGCTTCCTGCTGTCGATCGCGATCTTCGTCCAGATCGTGGCCGAGCCGGCGACCCACATCCGGCCCATGCCGACCTGGATCGCCGCGGGGGACCTGCAGGTCACCTTCGACCTCCAGGTCGACCAGCTCACCGGCGTCATGCTGCTGGTGGTCACCGGGGTCGGGCTGCTCGTCCACCTCTACTCGCTCGGGTACATGCATGGCGATCCGCGCTACGAGCGCTTCTTCGCCTACCTGAACCTGTTCCTCGCCTCGATGCTGATCCTGGTGCTCGGCGCGAACCTGCTGACGCTGTTCCTCGGCTGGGAGCTGGTCGGGCTCTCGTCCTACCTGCTCATCGGGTTCTGGTTCGAGAAGCGTGAGTACGCGGCCGCGGCCAAGAAGGCGTTCATCACCAACCGCGTCGGTGACGTGTCGTTCATGGTGGCGATGTTCCTCGCCTTCGCGACCTTCGGGACCCTCACCTTCACCGAGATGTTCCCCGAAGCCGGGACGCTGTCGCCCGGTGCGGCCACGGCGCTGGTGCTGCTCCTCCTCGGAGGTGCCGCGGCCAAGTCGGCGCAGATCCCGCTGCACGTGTGGCTGCCGGACGCGATGGCGGGTCCGACGCCCGTGTCCGCGCTGATCCACGCCGCCACGATGGTCACCGCCGGCGTCTACCTCACCGTCCGCATGTCTCCGGTGCTGGTCCAATCGATCGACGCGATGCAGGTGATCGGGTGGATCGGTGGCCTCACCGCGCTGATGGCCGCCCTGATCGCGATCCGCCAGGACGACATCAAGAAGATCCTGGCCTACTCGACCGTCTCGCAGCTCGGCTACATGTTCCTGGCCGTCGGGGTCGGGGCGTTCCGCGAGGGCATCTTCCACCTCGTGACCCACGCGTTCTTCAAGGGCCTGCTGTTCCTGGCCGCCGGGTCGGTCATGCACGCGCTGGCCAACCGCACCGACGCCTGGGGGATGGGGGGGCTGCGCAAGGCCATGCCCATCACGTTCTGGACGTCGATGACCGCGTGGCTGGCGATCAGCGGGGTGTTCCCCTTCGCCGGCTTCTTCAGCAAGGACCAGATCCTCACCGAGGTGTACGTGCACGGCTACCTGCCGCTCTACATCATCGGGTTGGTCACCGCGGTGCTGACCGCCTTCTACATGTCGCGCTGGTTCTTCCTGATCTTCCTCGGCGA
>NZ_JBBEBZ010000008.1:0-1467 GCF_040882075.1 Nitriliruptor sp. | reverse complement strand
TGGTGCGTGCCTTCGCGGGCAGCCTCGGCATGCCGTTCGCCGAGGTGGACGCCGGCAGCGTCGACCCGCACGCGTCGGCGCTGCTGCCGGTCGACATCGCCCGGTCGCTGGTCGCGCTGCCGGTCGACTTCGGTGAGGGCGACCACGTCCGCGTGGCGGTCGCCGACCCGAACACCCCGGGGCTGGTCGAGAGGCTCGAGGAAGCGATCGGGCTGCGCGTCGAGCTCGCGCTGTCCCCCCGCCGCGCCCTGATCGAGGCCATCGAGCAGCACGCCGCCAACCAGGTCCCCACCGGTGTCGACGCGGCCTCGGCCAGCGTGCCGCCGCCCCCTGTCAGGCAGCTGCCCCCGCCACCGAGCGGGATGCCGTCGGCCGACGCTCCGCCCCCACCGGACGACCGCACGGGCCCCGCGCCGACTGACGGGTCCTCGACGGAGCCCGGGTCCTCGCTGCCTCCGCGCCCCTCGGCCGTTCTGCGACCCAACGACGACCTCGGTGGGTCCGGGCCGCTCCTGCGCTCCGAGGAGGAGGCGGAGGTCGACCTCGACGCCCTGCTGAAGGCGCTGGTCGAACGCGGTGGGTCCGACCTGCACCTGACGGCCGGTATCCCGCCGACGATCCGCATCGACGGTGACCTCGTGCACATGGACGACCAGCCGGTCATGCAGCCGGACGAGCTCCAGAAGATGCTCTACGCGATCATGACCCAGAAGCAGCGCGAGGTGTTCGAGAACGAGCTCGAGCTCGACCTCTCCTACGCGATCCCGAACCTGGCGCGCTTCCGCGTCAACGTGTTCCAGCAGCGGGACTCGATGGGTTCGGTGATGCGCGTCATCCCGTTCGACATCCTGCCGCTCGAGGAGCTCGGCGTGCCCGAACAGGTCGCGAACTTCGCCTACCTGCCCCGCGGGTTCGTCCTGGTCACCGGCCCGACGGGGTCGGGCAAGTCCACGACGCTGGCGTCGTTGGTCGACCTCGTCAACCGCAACCGGCCGTCACACATCATGACCGTCGAGGACCCGATCGAGTTCCTCCACAACCACAAGCGGTCCATCGTCAACCAGCGCGAGGTCGGCACCGACACCCACGGGTTCAACCAGGCGCTCAAGCACGTCCTGCGCCAGGACCCGGACGTGATCCTGGTCGGCGAGCTGCGCGACCTCGAGACCATCCAGATCGCGCTGACCGCGGCGGAGACCGGCCACCTCGTGTTCGCGACCCTGCACACCCAGGACGCGCCGCAGACCATCGACCGTGTCGTCGACGTGTTCCCGCCGCACCAGCAGGAACAGATCCGCGTCATGCTGGCCGGTGCGCTGCGCGGGGTGGTGTGTCAGACGCTGCTCAAGACCGCCGACGGCAAGGGCCGCACCGTGGCCTGCGAGGTGATGATCGCGACCTCCGGGATCAGGAACCTCATCCGCGAGGGCAAGACCCACCAGATCTACTCCGCGATCCAGGCGGGCG